>CALHWU010000136.1 GCA_938039795.1 uncultured Muribaculaceae bacterium | reverse complement strand
GAATTTCAATAATTTCAAAGTACTCTTATGATTTTTTAGTGGACACTAATGATATCAAGATTATCCTTGACCAAATCAAAAACAAATCGGCTGTTGCCTCTCTTCTCTCTCCAGACATTGAGAATACCGATGGCCGGATCAGTCAGGGGAATGATGTGTCGCTTACCAGTCTTAATCATTATCTTCCTCAGCTCCTTACGATTGAAGTCAATATTTGACCATTGCAGCGTCATCACATCCACAACTCGGAGACCACAGGCATGGAACGCGAACAAGAACATTTCGATAAACTCCCTGCGTCGAGGCTCGCGACACTCATTATAATAGGTGATGAGCTTTTCCATCTCTTCATGTGAAAGGCTCTTGCCGTCGAATTCCGCATCTTCCGACGAAAGCTGTATCTTTGGAACTATGCGCATATCCTGTATTCTGGCATTGATGGACGCCGGAATAAGGTTGATGTCGGCGGCATATGCACAAGCCTTCATTATAGGTGTCAGCGCATGGTTGATAGTGGCATCCGAATTCTGTTTCACGAGTCTTCGCCATTTGATATAATCCTCGATAAGTTCGACTGTGATTTCGCTGACATACAGGCCATCCTGTTTATATGTACCTTTACCCTCCGCCCGCAGAAACGACTTGAAAATATTCATGCCGCTGACTCCATTTTGATAACGGCTTCGGCCTATGCGGTTTCGGGAGTAGTCAGATTCAAGTCTTTCCAATGCAAGATCAATGAAGTCCTTACCATTATCCTTGCGGGTGATTGGTTTGTCTGCCAGAATATCATTGATTACTTGTGCCGTAATCTGATTGGGATGATTCTGATTATACTCGGCAAGCAGGTTGTCTATCTTGGTCACACGGGCAAGGAGCAACGCATTGGTGCGTGCTGATTCCGGTCCGTATGAAACACGGACACCGCCTCTGCCTTGATGAAGAGATTGATTCCAGTCACATTCACGGACAAGAATATTGGTGGTTTTCCTGAATATCTGCCGATTCCACGTATATTCCAAAACAACGGTACACGGTTTTGATTTGTCAGGATGTTTGCCCGCCCGCAGGCGATATTTTCCCAAAGGGTATTGTCTTTTCGGTCTGCCCATAATTGAGGAGATTATGTGAATACTCACAAATATCTACAAAGATAATGAATTCGAGACAAACAAACTAAGGTTTTAGCCGAAAAATATCGCATTTGAGGCAAACAAACTATGCTATAAAAGGCTATAAAAAGCAGCGAGACAAACAAATTTTATTTGCTTATCTCGCTGATTATAAGGTTAATAAATGCTTATATACTTATCAATATTCGTCCTCGTTGAAGAGGAAGTCTTCTTTGGAGGGGTAGTCGGGCCAGATTTCTTCGATGGATTCGTAGGTTTCGCCTTCGTCTTCTATCTCCTGAAGGTTTTCGATCACTTCGAGGGGCGCTCCGGAGCGCATGGCATAGTCGATGAGCTCGTCTTTGGTGGCGGGCCAGGGTGCGTCTTCGAGTTTAGATGCAAGTTCGAGTGTCCAGTACATGGTTATGTGTCGTTTTAATTGTTTTTTCTTATGTTGATTTTGTCTCAGTCTTTTCCCCTGCTTGCGCAGGGAGCGCAAAAGTAATGATTTTTTTCTTTCAGGCAAACGTTTTATGGAAGAAAAAGTTCATGGATATGTCGATGGCGGTTCGACTTGTGGTTCGACATTTCTATGCCTATTTTTCATGATGCATTCTTGCGTCTGATAGGCAGGAAGATGCGGGGCTTCGCGGTTAAGGTTGCGGCAGGATTTCAAACATGCGTCGTGCTTCGGCAAGGGCGGCTTCGCGTTCGCGGCATGTGGCGCAGCGGCCGCATGGTTCGGGCGTACCGCGGTAGCATGAATATGTGTGGTCATAGTCCACTCCGAGCCGCAGGCCGCGCAGGGCGATTTCGGCTTTGGTGAGATCGGTGTAAGGTGCAAGCAGTGTGATGGCGGCATATGTGCCGGCGCTGATGGCGGCGCTCATGGCGTCGACGAATGCCGGACGGCAGTCGGGGTATACCTCGTGATCGCCCGAATGGTTGGCCATCATGACGTGACTAAGGCCTCTGCTTTCAGCAAGTCCGGCTGCGATGGAGAGCATGATGCCGTTGCGGAAGGGAACGACTGTCGAGGTCATGTTGTCGCCGGCATATTCGCCGTCGGGTATGGCGTCGGGGCCTTCGAGAAGTGCGCTCCTGAAGTACCGGCCCATGAACGCGAGGGGGATCTCTATGAGTTCTATTCCGGCCTTGCGGCACTGCCAGCGGGCACATTCGGCCTCGCGCTCGTTGTGGTTGGATCCATAGGAGAAATTGACGGCGAGTGCTATCCGCGGGGCGTATTCCCAGAGCAGCGTGGTCGAGTCGAGGCCTCCGCTATATACGAGCAGGGTGTCTTTTTCCATAAGCGTTGGCGGTCAGTTGTCGGCCAGTGCGGCGAGCATGCGCTGCTGGGCCAGTTCCTGGTGTTCGTCGTCGGCGTGGCTCGCGAAGGGGTGGATGGCGATGCCGCCGCGGGGAGTGAAGATGCCTCTGACCTCGATGTAGCGCGGATCCATCAGTCTGACGAGGTCGTTGAGGATGATGTTGACGCAGTCTTCGTGGAAGTCGCCGTGGTTGCGGAAGCTGAAGAGATACAGTTTGAGCGACTTGCTCTCGACCATGCGTTCGCGCGGTATGTAGTTGATGATGATCTCCGCGAAGTCGGGCTGGCCGGTGATGGGGCAGAGCGATGTGAATTCCGGACACCGCAGCGTCACGAGATATTCGCGGTCGGGGTGGCGGTTGACGAATGATTCGAGGAGCTGTGGGGCGTAGTCGGTGGGATATTCTGTGGCTTTCGACTGTCCGAGAAGCGAAAGATTGTCGTCCTTGCGGTTAAAATCCATATACTGAAGACTAATGTGTTGAGTCACTATATGTTTTGTCGTTCTGACGTCGGGATGCGCTGAACGCGCACAGGTCGGCGTAGAGCTGAAGTATGTGTGTGCCGTAATTGTTGTTTGCTGCCCAGCGGCCGTTGAGATCGTGCCATGTCGGCGCGACGCCGCGTCTGACGAGTGTGAACCGAGGATCGATCATCTCCTCCCCTTTGGGGAGCCGTTGGCGGCAGGCGTAAGCGTACAGGTGCTGTATCTGTGCGGTCACCCCCTGCTCGGCATCCTTGAACGAGTGTCCGCGAAGACCTTTGCGCGTCACTCCGAGGCCGCAGTAGTTGTGCTGGTCGGGGCGTACGGCCGTTCCGCCGGTATATAGAAACCATCCTGTCTCCAGGATCGACTGGCAGAGGGCTACATCGCCGCGGATGCCGTGGCCTGAACGAAAAGGAGAACGAACCATGAAAGGCATGACCAACAATCAGATCATCATGAACGAAGCCGCGAAGCTGGACCCCGCCACCCTGCACGCCATCGCCACCGCGCACCACACCCCGGAGCAGATCGCCGCAATGGCTGCAAACGCAGTCACCACCGACGAGAACGGCGACGAACAGCCCGCCACCATCGCAGACGTTGAAATCATCCTTGCAGCGGCAGAGCTGCACACCTTCGATTACTGGAAGAAAGAAGGCAAGAGCGTCAAGAAGGGCGAAACGCATTTGATTGAATGCTACCTGTGGAAGTACACCACCCGCCCCAGCAAGGCCCAGCGGGAAGCCGCTGAAGCCGAAGGCAAGGAAGCAGCCCCCGCGCCGCATTTCTACCCCACGAAATCGCACCTGTTCAGCTGCTTGCAGGTACACGACGCAAAGCAGGCCCCCGCCGGCCGCTTCGGATCTGTCGCCGCCATTATGGAGTATAACAAAAAGCTGGCCGCAGAACGCAAGGCCGCAAAGGCAGCAGCAGAGCAGGCCGCCAGCACCCCGGCCCCCATCATCACCGAAGAGCACCACGAATTGCCGGAGCTGGTGCACGTCGATCCGCTGCCCACGAAAAAGGCCAGCAAGCCCGCCACCACGAAAAAGCCCGCCCCGGATGTGCTCCGCAAGGCAGAGCGGGAAGCAAAGGCCGCTTTCCTGGCTGTCCCCGAAACCGACCGCAAGGGTCAGGCCGCCGCGCTGGATGCCTGGCGCAAGACCCGGAAGGCCGTAGAGGACGCAAAGCAGGCCCCCGCCGCCGTAGCCGCGCCGGATGAAGCGCCCGTGAAACAGTTGGACTTTGAAAGCATCGCCGCCG
>CALHWU010000135.1 GCA_938039795.1 uncultured Muribaculaceae bacterium | reverse complement strand
CGTTGGGATATGTGCCTTTGGCTATGGGACGCCGTCGGCTCTATTTCTGGCTCGAAGGTGTTTATGGCGCGTTGACGGTCTTTGCCGGAGTGTCGGTAGGTTATATCCTCGGCGGCCTGGAGGGGATCGGCATGGCTCTCTGTGCGGTATATCTTCTCGATATAGCGGTCTACGCCGCGGTGTGCGTGCGTTGTTTCGGAGTAGTCATCCGCAGGCGGGTCGCCGCGGAGGCTGTCGTGTCGGTGGTTATGGTCATGTCAGTGACTTTGGCGGCAGGGATCCTTGAAAATGCCGTGGCATATGCTGTCATGGCGCTGCTGACGTTCACGGCACTGACTGTCTCATGGATACGTTTCAAAAAAGTATATAAAGCGAATGGCGACAACTGAAATCATATTGCGAAGGGCTGCTGAGGCTGATGCGGCCGCGGCATGGAGGATACTCGACGCGGCCCGGCGCCGTATGCTGGAGGCGGGCAAACGGCAGTGGAGCATGACTTATCCGTCGCAGGCCAATGTCGGAGCCGATATCGCGTCGGACGCAGCAATGGTGGCTGTAGGCCAGGGAGGCGGGATCGTGGGATACTGCTGCGCGCCCCTGACCGGCGAACCGGCATATGACGCGCTCGAAGGGGAGTGGATTACCGACGGTCCGTATCTGACGGTCCACCGTCTCGCCGTGGCTCCGTCGGCTCTGCGCCGTGGAGTGGCCCGCGCGATGATGCGGCTCCTCGAGGATCATGCGCGCGACTGCGCGATGCGGTCGATAAGGGTCGACACCAACTATGACAACGACGCTATGCTGCGCATGCTCGCCTCGCTCGGATATGCCCGCTGCGGCACGGTGCGCTATCCTTCGGGCGAGAGGATAGCTTTTGAGAAACCTTTGTGAAACATTAGCCGTCGCGGCGTTGTTTTGAAAGTATGGAGACAAAAGAGCGAATAGTGATAGTCGGAGGCGGTTTCGCCGGCCTCAATCTGATAAAATACCTCGACAAACGACGTTTCGAGGTGATACTCGTTGACCGCAATAATTTCCACTCCTTCCCGCCGCTGTTCTACCAGATAGCGTCGAGCGGACTCGATCCGGCAAGCATATCTTTTCCATTCCGTCGGGAGATGCGCAAAGGCAAGGTGAAAGGCGCGCGGTTTCATCTCGGCGAGGTCAGGCGTATCGACGTGGAGCGCAAGGAGGTGCAGACGCAGTATGAGACGTTGCGCTACGACCGGCTGATAATCGCCGCCGGCACCACTAACAATTTCTTCGGCAATCCCGACCTCGTGAAATATGTCTACACCATCAAGTCGGTGGCCGAGGCGATGCGCACGCGCGACGAGATACTCGACCGTCTGGAGCGGGCTGCGCTCACCCATGATGCCGCTCTGCGGCGCCGTCTGCTCAGCTTCGTAGTGGTCGGAGGCGGCCCGTCGGGCGTCGAGGTGGCCGGAGCTTTGGGCGAGATGAAGCGCGATATCATCAAGCGCGAGTATCCGTCGATCGGTGTCGACGAGGTGAGCATAACGCTTATTGAGGGGTCCGGCAAGCTTCTCGGAGCCATGTCGCCGCTATCGTCGGCCAAGGCGCTGAAATATCTCGGCGAACTGATGGTCGACGTCCGTCTCGGCCACGTCATGAAAGAGTATGCCGACGATCAGGTGACGCTCGAAGACGGCACGCGCATGCCGGCAGGCATGGTGATATGGACCGCCGGAATCACTGGAGTGACCTTCGACATCGCCGGCGCGACTCCGACGCTCGCCCGGGGCAATCGCCTCGAAGTCGACCGACAGAGCCGCGTCAAGGGTCTTCCCGACGTGTTTGCGGTGGGCGATATCGCGTATATGGCTACCGAGGCTTTTCCTCACGGACATCCTCAGCTCGCACAGGTGGCCATACAGCAGGCGCGCCGCCTGGCCGACAATCTCAACCGCGACCGCTGGGACGAGCCGTTTGTCTACGTCGACAAGGGGTCAATGGCTACCGTAGGCCGCAATCTGGCCGTGGCCGACCTGAAGCACGTGCATCTCTACGGCTGGCCCGCATGGCTCGCCTGGATGTTTATCCACCTGATATCGATACTCGGCATGCGCAACAAGGCCAACGTGCTGCTCAACTGGACGTGGGCCTACTGGACCTACAACACCTCCCTGCGCCTCCTCGTCCACACCGCCCGCTACCCCCTCCGCTCCCGCTGGGGCGAGCGCTGATCCCGCCCGGATTATAGTAAATCCCGCAGCCATATGCCGATTGATCAGTTTCATCCCGATGACTATAGTGCAGCCGAAGACAGCCTGCTGGAATATATGAGGGCGGTTGCTGATAAGTTTAACCCCGACTTCATATTTGAAGCCGATGGCAATGCTGTGCCTGTCGACTCTCAGGCCCCGTTTATATTCATGCGCAGGTACAACCGTCGGCAGTTATACGGCCAATTCAGCTATGAGGAATATATGAAGCGGAGCATTACCAATGAGGAGACGATACAGGATATTATTCATGCGCTGGGCATCGATTCCGAAAAATTCTGGTATCTGCTGTTGTTTGCGTATGATTATGTCGTGGGTTGCACCCAAAATACGGTAGCGCTTACACATAGTCCGATCGAAGAATTGGGTGAATTTATTGCCTACGTGGAAGCGAACGAGCAGACATGCGATCCATTGAACGGTGTCAGACACAGAAAGCCAATGGCGTTGACCCTCGGTAAAGAGGGGCAGCATAAATTGGTAATAACGAATCCGGTCACCATTTCATTGATCGCCGCCATCTGCAAGGAAGCGTTGCCCTCATTGCCCGTCAACAGTTTGCTTGACTCCGCGAAAATTGACGGAGAAAATGTGTCAAAATCAATGTCTGTCAGGATTTGGCTGTTCGCTGAAATGTTCAGATGTTTTTTTGACTGCTATCCACGATTCAAAAACCGTCGGAAGTCAGGCGACACTGTTACGAGAAGCACGCTGATGCTCATATCCAAACTGGTGTATTTTGTCGGACTGTCGGATAATGAGGATTATAATAATGATTCAGAGAATCTGAAAGCTATTCTAAAACAGTATCGCAATTACCGGCTGAATACATTGAACAGAATATACTGACAGCGTAAGTCGTTGACCGAATTATAAATCCGTTTTCGTGCTTCTGATGGGGGAGTAAGAAAACGGGTTTTTCATACTCCTTTTTAGGCCGTGCGTTCATATCTAATTTTGCACTGTAATCGGAAACGGTGCGCACCATTTCTGGTAGCATCCAAATGAATACTAATAATAACTTGATCGATGTATATGAAATATGATGTAAGAGAGAAGAGCGGTGCTCAATCGCTCCAGTCGGACGCCCGGTATACAAATATCGCGACCGAAACGGTTTAGTGGCCGAATAAAACAATGAATAAAACGCTTGCAACATCAAGTGTTTTTACTAATTTTGCATTGCGTTCAAGAGTGGACGCACATAATTAGAATGAGCATTTGAAAATTATCCCTGTTATGGAATCTGGACAATTCTGCAACGACACAAGGATAACAGCAAGTCGCTCATGCTTTTGTGGTGTATATCTACTGACATATACATTATTGAAGCATGGGCTATTGTCTATTATTTGTGTCGAGCAGTCCAGAGCTTCATAACGGTAATATTCAATAGCTTCATGCTCTTTCTTTTTGTGTCAGTCATTATCACAACCAAAAACGTTTTATTGAAGCTGTAAAGCATAGACTATATTATGAACATTGGCAGATTCATCCTCTCACTCTGTGTAGTTGTCTCTCTTACTTCGTGTGACGAAATGGCGAGGCAATTGGGCTATGTTTCTTCAGATTCTGCAGCGAAAGCACCCACAGAAACAGAAGCTCAGAAAGTTCAAAAAGAGAAGAACAAGGTTAAGGAAAACATTGCTAATTATGTGAAAATAGTTTGGGGCGACGGTCAATATTGGATAAAGAACGATACAGATTATACTTTAGAAAAGGTATCTGTCATGACTTCATGGACTCAACCGCGGCCCGGTGAATACTGGAAAAAAGATGGTTATCAAGAACCACGTCAGTTTACATTCATTCCGGCACACTCTACAAGTACCTCCATTGAATATGATAAATCACTACTGTCCACTAAAAATGGACGTGGTTAAAAATTAAATTAATTCGGTTCACTTGAACCATAGAGAACATTGACATTTTTGAAATTCGATTTGTC
>CALHWU010000134.1 GCA_938039795.1 uncultured Muribaculaceae bacterium | reverse complement strand
CCACGTTGAGCAACGCGTGAACCGGCACGTTGGTACGGTTAAGCTCCTTATCCTGCAGGAATGACTCGTCGAGATCTGACAAGTTGGCGTTGACCGAGTAGATGGCCTGGATATCGAGCTGGGCTGCATAGGGATCGCCGTGGAATGTGATCGACGATCCGTCGCGTATGGTGAAATCCTTGATGATGATATCCTGGAGGGTAAAGTTATAGTTTCCGCGCGTGAGGGTGTAGGTGCCGAACATGCGCAGGTCTTCGTTGGCAGAGTCATAGGTCATGCGCAGGTTGCCGTTGCCGAACGCGCGTATCCGGTCGCCGCCCACCGGATCCATCACCAGGGTGACCTGCGCCGAGGGGTTGACATCCACGGCTATATTCATCTTGTAGATGCTCCCGGGCCCGTCGTCATTCGACCGGGCTATACGTTCTTTCAGCTCCTTGACGATCTGCGGAGGGCTTGTCAGGCGCTCAATGGAGTCCTTGCGGGCCTGATCACGGTCGCGGAACGTGATGAACTGATAGTCGTAGGCCTGTTCGGCGTCGGAAAGCACGAAAGTGAATGTAGAGCCCGGCGCCGTCGACATGTTGACGCCGATGTCGACAAGGCCAGGCTTGCCGCTGACAGTGGCCGAGCCGTTGCCGAAGATGCGTCCGAACCAGCGCATCTCGGGATTCTCCCTGACATCATAGACGAGCATGTCGCGGGCCTGCGTGATGCGGAACTGGAATCGGGGGCGTTTGAAAAATTCGTGGTCGAGATATCCGTTGAGCAGAGCTGTATGGCCGCGATCGTCATACAGCGTGATGTCCTTCAGGTCGATATGGCCGGGTGTAAGCCGGACGGTGTCGGACTTCACATGATAGAATGTATTGGTGAAATCGACTTTCATCCTGAAGTCTTCGGCGAAGATGTCGCCGACCATGTCGATATACTTGAAGCTTCCCCAGAGGCGGGCCTTTCCGGATGCGTATCCGCTGACCGACGATGTGAAAGCTTCCATGAAGGGTAGCATGAAGCCGATCTCTATGCGGTCGGCGTCGAAATGGAAGTCGAGGGAGTCGGACAGCGGCATGATGCGCCCGTCGATGGTGGAGTGGCGTCCGTTGGGCTGATCTACCACGGCGTTGATCGCCACGGCACGTGCGTCGGGAAGCCAGTGGGAGCGTATTGTCGTATTGCCCATGAGGGAGTGGTTGTAGCTCAGCCGGTCGACGTATAGGCCGTCGGTATAGAGCCGTGGCTCGGGCGAGAGCAGCGACGAGGCGTGGAACGTGCCGGTCGCTATGCCGCCAAACATAGCAGTGGATATGTCGAGCGTCTCGAACACGTAGTCGAGATTGGCGTTATGCAGGTCGATAGTAAGGCTGTCAGAGGGATTATCGCTGACCGTACCGTCGATAAGAAGGCTTTGTCCCGGGCGCGACATGCTTAGCCCTTCCACACTGTAATGGCGTGGGGCTATATGTATGGCGGCCTTTCCTATGCTCCATGTGGTGTCGTTGATGGTCACCCGGCCGGGGTTGACGCTGATGTCGGCTGTCAGCGATGGAAGGGAATGGTGGACAGATTGTGGCGGATCGGAAAGTGAAAGGAGAGTATTGAGACTTATTTCTCCGCTGAAATCGGCCTCTCGCTCGATCTTCCATGCTATCCGTGAGTCGATGGAATTGGTGATCGCGTGAGAATCGAAATTGATTGTAGCGGTGCCTTTTTTTGTAGGGAAAGCTGTTGATGCGTATATGGCGGCACGCGGCGATCCGGGGTCGTTGGAGTCGATGCCGATCGTGAGCGACGTGTTTTCGAGCAGACGGTTTTTCTGTTGCAGATAAGGAGCATTTACGTTCAGCTCAATATCGTGTCCGTCGAGACGTCCGCGGATTTCAACGGGGTAGATGACAGCCACAGGCAACGATGCCGGGGGACCGAGCGGATCGGTGGTCTTGAGTGTTATTGAAAGCGTCAGGGAGTCAGCAGTATATGTGTCATCCTGATGTGTAGCCGGTTGATTATGCATCAGAGCCGGCAGAATAGTGGCAACCGTCTCTTTGCAAAGGGTAATGGCCGATCGCGGGGTGAAACGTCCGCTCAGTGTCGCGTCAGCTATGTCCGACGTCAGTTTCAGAGTGCGTCCGGCCGAGTCTTTGTCGGCCGTCAGCAGTATATGATCTATGTTGATGTCGCGGGCTGTGGCTCCGGTGAACGACAAGCCGTTGATCTCTATGTGGCCGGTAAGCTCTTCTGCCGTTGATCCCTCTATGGCCGCGTCGGCGCTCAATGATGCAAGGTGACTGACCGGGAGCTTCATCCCGGGGACAGCTGACAGATCAATCCGCCGCAGATCAGCCCGAGCTAAAAGGCCGGTGAACGGAAGTGTCGTGCTTGCCTCGATATTGAAGTCAAGCTCCGGATTGTCCGATGATGCTGTAATATCAAGATGCTCGCCGTCGAAAAGCGCTTCCATCGCCACGTCGTGCAGTGAATGATCGTTGTATTGCAGTTCAGTGATGTCGGCTCTTGTTTTTCCAGTGATTTTTTTTCCGGCAGTAATCGCTTCCGAAATGATAGTGAAGCTGGCGCGTCCTATAGCGGCAAGTCTGGGAGACGTGCCGCGGGTGAGCGCATCGCCGTCGAAGTCGACTGTCTCCACTGAATTGATCAGCTGATAACCTCCGGCGCTGAGTTTTTTATACTCCGATGCAATCTCTAATGCTCCGGGGCCGGCGGCAAGCGATGCTGTCAGTCGTCCGTTTTCGGGCGTCAGGAATGCCTGGCCCAGAAAATTGATGCTGCCCGCGTTATGGAGCAGCGTGTCGGCGTCGTGGCTCAGGGGCTTTCCGGTGAACCGTTCTATGACGGACGGAGCTTCGGCTCCGTCGATCCCACAGCTGAGACGGCGGAGATCAATTGAACGGACACCTTCTTCAGCCGCAAGGCCTTCGATTGTGGCGTCGGCACGAATCCACAGCTGTCCGTCGTCGGAGGAGAAATCAAGGTTGCTGACATTCAAGCTTGAGACTGTCCCTTCGAAATGGCCCGACATGTCGAATGTCAGGTCTTTGTCGGCAAGAACCGGTACAAACGGGGCAAGAGTCATGAGCGACAGGTGGCTCTCGGGCAGTAGCCGCAGGTCGACGGGCATTTCCGGCAAGCTTGTGCCGATACTTTTAAGATCAGGGTAATACAGGGTGAAGTCAGCGAGCGAGATCAGCGAGCCTGGAGTGGCGACAGTGAATCCCTTGACGGTGGTCGACCTCTGACCGATGTTGAATTCACCGTCAAGGCTCTGGAGGGAGAAGCCTGAACGCTCGTTGAACGCCATGCGCCTTACCACGGCATGATAGTCATCGTTGGCTATGCGTGGCAGACGAAGGTCGGCACGGAAATCAGTTATGGCTATGTGGCATGGATCGAAGCGCCCGGAATCGGCCGGAACTGCTGATGCTACGTCGTAGCTGACGGCTGACTTGCGTATCACGACCGTATTGATGCGCAGATCGTAGGGACGGGGCTTCCGGGTGGTGTCGCGAGGCGAAAGAGCGTCGATCATCGGCTGTATGTTGAGCGGGGATCCGGCGGAGTCGCGTCGCAGGCTGACGTCGAGACCGATGATCTCGGCATAGTTTACCTCCATCCTGCTTTTGAAAATAAGGCTTGTAAGATTCAGACCAGCTCCGATATGGTCGGCCGCGATGGCAGTGTCCCCCTCCTGGCCGGTGATAAGCACCCTCTTCAGAGTGATCCGGCTGAATGGAGCTATATTCACATTGCCAATGGCTACTTTCATGCCTAAAAGAGAGGTCAGTTCACGTTCGGTGGCACTCCGTATGGTGTTCTGCACTCCGGGAATTGACAGGGCTATAAACAATCCTACCGGCACTACCACAGCCAGTATTACAGCCGCCATCACTGTGGCTCTTAATATTTTATAAATCCATTTCAATGCTTGTCGTTCCGGCCCGCGGATATCACTTGCCACTATAGGGCGGCAGCGGATGCAAAGTTACAAAAAATACCGCTTTGTGGGGAGCCGCGCATGACCCTTTTGATCTCTTTGATTGGCCAAAAAAGCATAAAAACGACAGCTCTGGGTCACATCGGATCGACGTCGTAGTAAATCTGTGCCGAGCGTATCGGACTGCCCGGCACGGCATGCATCCTTTCGTACAGGTCGCGCAGTATCGCCCGCACCTTGGTCATGGATGCCTCCACTTCGATCTTGAGCATTATCTTGCGGATATAGAGTTGCTGCACTCTGCCTACATGCGGCTCTTCAGGGCCGTATACCCGGTTGCCGAACAGCTGTCGGAGCGCGTGGGCATATGTCACGGCTATGGCATCCACCTCTCTCTGATCGCGGTGTTTTATATAGAGATAGATTATGCGTGTGAACGGCGGGTAAAGAAATTTTCGGCGTTCCTCGATTTCATAGTCGTAAAACCCCTGATAATCATGAGCCATCACGAACGGAAGTACAGGATGCGCCGGCTGGTAGGCCTGTATGATGACGTGTCCCGGAGTGTCGCGGCGCCCGGCGCGTCCGGCCACCTGCTCCATCATGTTGAACGCCCGTTCGGAAGCCCGGAAATCGGGGACGTTGAGCATAGCGTCGGCACTCATGATCACGACAGCCGACACCCCCGCGAAGTCGAGCCCCTTTGTCACCATCTGCGTGCCCACGAGTATCTTGGCTTTCCCGTCGGAGAAGTCGCGGATGATCTGCTGGTAGCTGTCCTTGCTGCGTGTGGTATCGAGATCCATCCTCAGGGCTGATGCGCCGGGGAATGATGATTCGATTTCCTCCTCCACACGTTCCGTGCCGAATCCGAGCACCTCGATGGTCGGTCCCTTACATGCAGGGCATGTGGCCGGGAGAGGGTACTGCGAGCCACAGTAGTGGCAGACAAGGCGGTCGATGCGCTTATGATATGTGAGTGTCACGTCGCAGTGCTCGCATTTAGGCGAGAAACCGCAACTGCTGCATTCGGCTATAGGCGCGAATCCGCGACGGTTGATGAATACTATCGACTGCTCTTCGCGGGCCGTCGCATCGGCGACAGCCTGCGAAGCATCAAGTGAGAGCGCGCCTTTGACCTCTCCGCGAAGCCGGGCCCTCTTCATGTCCACGACTTTCACTTCAGGAAGCACAGCCGAGCCGTAGCGTTCGGTCAGTTCCACGAGTCCGAATCGTCCCGTAGAAGCTTTATAGTAAGTCTCCACCGATGGGGTGGCGCTGCCGAGCAGTGTTTTGGCTCCATGCATCCGTGCGAGTACCATTGCCGTGTCGCGGGCGTTGTATCGTGGGGCCGGATCCTGCTGCTTATAGCTTGTGTCGTGCTCTTCATCGGTTATGACAAGGCCGAGTGGCCCGAAAGGGAGCAATACCGAGGAGCGTGCTCCGATGACCACGCATGGTTCGTCGGAATTGAGCAGACGTCGCCATATGTCGACTCTCTCGTTGTCGGTGAACTTCGAGTGATATATGATCACTTTGTCGCCAAACACTCTCTGGAGCCGCTCGGTGAGCTGAGTGGTCAGCGCTATCTCAGGCACGAGATAAAGCACCTGCCGGCGCTGACGAAGCACAAAGTCGATCAGATGGATATAGATTTCCGTCTTGCCGCTCGACGTCACTCCCCGCAGCAGAGTGACATCTTTGTCGCGCCATGATGTATGAATGTCAGCGAGAGCTGTCCTCTGTGCGATGCTGAGTTCAGGGAGGGTAGTGTTGACGAGGCCATTGAAACCAAACCGGCTGATCTCCTTGCGGTAAATCTCTACAATCCCTTTCTGCTGCAGAGCCTTCAGTATCGGAAGACTGATACCGGTACGTTCCGCAAGCGTTTTGACCGAGACTTCCGAGGGTTCGCCGCGCATAATGCCTGAGAGTTCGGTGAGCGCGAGCAGCGCGGCTTCCTGCCGGCGCGCGCTCTTTACCGAATCAAAGGCCTGGTGAAGAGCCTCGGCATCGCCGTGGCCGAAAGCGAACTTTACGTACGTTTCCCGCCTTGGAGCATACCTTTCCACCAGTTTTTCACTGATTGCCACAGCTCCTTTTTCGATCATGCGGACGATAAGGGCATTTACACCGGTGAATCCGGTCAGTTTCTCTATATCGGAAACATTGAGCCGCTTTGATGCGTGGTCAAGGGTCTGAAGCACCACAACCTCACGTTCTGACAGCCTGACGTCGGGATCCTCCTCGAAGTCGGCTACAGGTTCCACGAATGTCTCGCTCTCCACTTTCAGTCCGGCCGGGAGAGCGGCTTTCATGACCTCACCGGTAGTAGCGAGATAATAGTCGGCAATCCAGTTCCACAGCTGCATCTGGGGCCGCTTTATGACGGGCGCCCCATCGTCGAGCACTGCTGTAATGGCTTTAAGCTCGTATCCTTCGGGCCGTCGGTCGCTGAGGGAGTCGATGATACCCGTATAGAACTTCCGGCGCCCGAACGGCACTATCACACGCGAGCCGATACGCAGCTGCCGCTCCATTTCGGGTGGCACCTCATAGGTGAACCCTCCCTGAAGCGGAAGCGGCAGTATTATCTGAGCGTAGGTCATCGGCGGTCAAGTCCGAGCGCGAAATAGCGCCATAGCGGAGCGGCCATGAGCGCCTGTTTCATCCGGTCGGAAGAGAGGAGGGTGAACAGTTCGTCGCGTGTCAGCAGGCGCACGTCGATATCCTCGTTGGCATCGAGATGCTGCTGCGTAGTCCGCTCTACGCCTCTGGCTATATAGCAATATGTCAGATTGTTGGTGATACTCGGATTGCCTGATATCACACATCCGAGCTGCCATTCTCCTCCTGTATATCCTGTCTCCTCTTCAAGTTCACGACGGGCCGCTGCCAGCGGTTCCTCACCCTCTTCGACTACGCCGGCGCAAAGCTCTATGCCTACCTGACCAAGCCCGTGGCGGTATTGCTCCACCATGACATAAAGGCCGTCGGACGTGACCGCTATCACATTGATCCACGTCGGATACTCCAGGACGTAGAATTCATTGTTGACGCGGCCGTCGGGGAGCTCCACAGTGTCGCGGCGCGCTGTAAGCCATGGCCGTCTGAAAAGATACTCCGATGAGAGCGTCTTCCAGCACTTGCTGTCGTCTGTCTGAAGATTATCCATAATACAGGAAGAATTTGCCCGGTCAGACAAGTGAATTGCGACGAGTCCAGTCGATGAGTTCGTCGATTTTGGCGAATGCCAGACCTGTGACGGTATCGGCGCAACCGTAGTACACTGCCATGCGTCCGGTGGGGGCGTCGACCAGAGCCGCGCACGGGAATGTGACGTTGGGCACGTCGCCTGTCAGCTCGTAGATTTCGCAAGGTGAGATCAGGTAAGGCGCGCTGCGTGCGATCACCTTCCAGGGCTGGTCGATATCAAGCAGGGCGGATCCGAAGGCATAGACGTAGCCGTTGCATGAGCGGAGCACTCCGTGGTAAAGCAGCAGCCATCCTTCGGATGTCTCTATAGGAACAGGGCCTGCGCCGATCTTCATGCATTGCCAGGCGCTGTCCTCGAAGCGTGCGGGCGACATGACGTGGCGGTGGTGTCCCCAGAACTCCATGTCAGGCGATTCGGAGTAGAAGATGTCGCCGAAAGCTGTGTGGCCGGTGTCGCTCGGACGTGACAGCATTGCATATCGGCCGTTGATCTTGCGGGGGAACAACACTCCGTTGCGGTTGTAAGGCAAAAAAGCATTCTCCATCTGATGGAATGTATGGAAGTCGTCGGTCCATGCCACACCGATTGTCGGGCCGTGATAGCCGTTGCACCATGTGACCCAGTATCGGTCGTCGATGCGGGCCACACGAGGGTCATAACCATATTCCCAGTGTGCGATTTCCGGATCAGCGCCGGTGAATTTCACGTCGGCTTCCTCGATATGCCAGTTAATGCCGTCGTGAGAGAAACCCGGATGAAGCCGCATGCGGCGGTTGGTGTCGTCTACCCTGAACACTCCGGCGAATTCCCAGCCGTCACGTCCATAAGGCACGACAGCCGAATTGAAAATGCTGTTGGATGTGGGGAGAAGATTGCGTGGGATCACCGGGTTGGCCGAGTAGCGCCACATTACGTGGTCGCATCCCTGAGGGCGTTCCTGCCAGGGAATATTTGGGAGGGGCTGTCCTTTGATTTCAATTGCCATAATGCTTTATTTATTGTTAGATATATAGATATGATTCATTCAAATCGGTAGGTAATGGTGCCAGTCTGCTCGCTTACGGCATCAAGGTCAACAGAGAAACGCGATCGCAGGGCTGCTTGTTCACAGCTGCGTCGGGCTGCCGGCTGGGAAGCGACCGGACCAGTACCGGTGGCATAAGAGGCCGCTATGACATGGCCCTGACGGTTGACGCGCACAGTGACGGTGATAGTGCCTGTCTGTGTGCCTGCAGGTTTTTCCCACGAAGAGAGTGTGCGGCCCTTAAGATTGGTGCCGGGTGTGCCGCTAAGCGCTCCCGACGAAGCATTTCCGTTGGGAGAGCCGCTGCTCCCTTTGGCCTGGGAAGAGCCATTTTTTGTGCCTCCGAAGCTGACTCGCGAGTTTATTCGGTCGGCGGCTTCCTTCTGTTTTCTGACTCTCTCCTGTTCTTCGAGTTCGGCCTGAGTGGGGCCGGTCTTCTCGGGCTTAGGCTTGCGCTTGGTCTTCATCGGTGAATCCTGCTCGCTGCTGACCACCGGGGCTGTCTCCGGCGCAGGCTCGCCGCTGTCCTTGAGGTCATCGGCTTCCGGCGCAGGCTGTTCGGCAGCTTCCGGCGCAGGCTGGGGATCGGTCAGTTCAGGCTGCGGTATATCGCCGGCCATGACGTATTCGCCGGCCAGTAGCAGCTCGGCTGAATCGACGGGGGGCCATACGCGCGGCTCGTCACCGTTATAGCGCAGACGGGCTGTCAGCAGGGCGATCAGTATCAGCTCTACGGTGAGCGCTGTGGCTGTCAGTGCCTGAATACGGCGCCGTCGGTCATCATTGTTCATGGGCGTGTCGGCTTGGCTGATGATGGAGCCGGCTTGGTGGCGAGCACCATCTTCAGGTTGTTCTGCGCTCCGAGTGTGAGCACGTCGATGACCCGTCCGTAGGGTACTGTGGCATCGGCATATACCGCTATATACTGCTGCTCGGGCTGCTGTTGCATCACAAGCTGCAGGAATGCGAGCAGCTGATCCTCCGCTACTGCCTGCGGATCGCTGCCGTCGAATGAGGCATATATCACCTGGTCGGAGTCGATGTAGACTCTTGTGGAGGGTTTCAGAGGTGTCTGCTCCGAACTTTGCGGAAGATTGATCTCAAGGGCTGTCGGAAATACGAATGTCGAAGTGACCATGAAAAAGATCAGGAGCAGGAATATGACATCGGTCATCGAGGCCATCGAAAACAGCGATGTCATGTCGTATTGACGTTTCAGTGCCATGATCGTATTGTCAGGAGGGTTCGTTGAGAAGATCCATGAATTCCATAGTCTTGGCTTCGAGGATGTTCATGATGCCGTTGATGCGGGCCACAAGATAGTTGTAGGCAAACAGTGCGATGATGCCCACGATAAGGCCTGCCACGGTTGTGACGAGAGCTTCGTAAATGCCTCCCGCAAGCACGTCGATATTGGCTGATGAACCTGCGCTGGCGAGGTTGTAGAAAGCCTCTACCATGCCCATGACAGTGCCCAGGAATCCGAGCATGGGGGCTCCGGCGGCAGTGGTCGCGAGCCAGGGCAGACCTTTGCCCAGACGGGCTACCTCGATATTACCGGTGTTTTCGATGGCTACGAGCACGTCGTTCATGGGGCGTCCGATACGGCTGATGCCTTTGTCGATAAGCCGGGCATACGGAGTGCCGGTCTGTGAGCAGAGACGCCGGGCTGATTCAAGTTCGCCGTCGATAATATAGTCCTTGATACGCTGCATGAACGATTTGTCCTCATGAGCTGCACGCCTTATGGCTATGGCGCGCTCGAAGAATATGTAGATGGCCACAAGCGCCAGAATGGCGAGAGGAATCATTATGAATCCGCCCTCGATGCACAGTTGCCACACTGAGAGGTCGGCTACCTCGGGAGTCGCCGCAGCACTCTGCGACAGAGCGATGGTATCTGTAGTGACTGCAGGTACTGCAGCGGTGGTATCGGCGATGGCCGCAGCTGTGGTTTGAATGGCTGTGAGTATTGTTGTAGACATGTTTTGTTGGGGGGTAGTGAGTGGTTATTCGGTTGTAGCTATGGGGCGCAGACATTCGCGGTAAGCCGCTATCGTGGCAGGCAGACCGAGGTAGAGGGCATCGGATATCAGTGCATGTCCGATCGATACCTCGTTGAGATACGGCACTTTTTCATGGAAAAACGCCAGATTCTCCAGATTCAGATCATGCCCGGCGTTAACTCCAAGACCGCAGCCGTGAGCCGCACGGCTCGCTTCGACAAACGGGGCGACAGCGGCTTCGCGGTCGGATGCATAAGCATCGGCATACGGTTTGGTATAGAGTTCCACCCGGTCGGCGCCGGTCTTGGCCGCAAGCCTGATGACTTCTGGATCCGGGGCGACAAAAATGGAAGTGCGTATCCCGGCGTCGCGAAATTTTTCGACAATCTCCGTGAGCATGTCCATGTGGCTGCCTACGTCCCATCCCGACGATGATGTCAGAGCGTCGGGGGCATCGGGTACGAGCGTCACCTGTTCCGGTTTCACTGTAAGGACGAGTTTGATGAATTCATTGGAGGGGTAGCCTTCTATATTGAACTCGGTTTTCACTACCGGTCGGAGCTGGATCACGTCGCTGCGGCGTATGTGGCGTTCGTCGGGGCGCGGGTGCACGGTGATGCCGTTAGCGCCGAGCTTCTCGCACTCGACGGCGAAGCGCACTACATCGGGCACGTTCTCGCCGCGGGCGTTGCGGAGCGTCGCTACTTTGTTGATATTCACACTTAAGTTAGTCATTGCCATTGGTGCTGTTCCGTTGAGAAAAACATGTTGCGTATCATAAGCGTTGGATTTACAGAGGAGTGTCAGGAAAAATCCGTAAATTTGCACTTCGAAACGCGAACGCAAAAATAGTCAGAAATAATCATAATATAAAAAGTTTGACCCCAAAAGATGACATAGCATTTAGCAAAGAGCCTTTTTTCAGCTCTTTGCAGCCGGAATTAAATGGCTTTCGGACAAGGCTCCCCGTGGGTCGTGGCGGCAGCTGGCTGAAAGTGGCGTGCGGTATAGACCGATACAGTGCGTCGCGCATCGCTATGGCCTGTGAGGATGTCGACGCGCAGCTTATCGGCCTTTGCGTGGATGAGAGTATAGCCGCATCCGGCGGAGAACTGTTGGTAGAGATCCATATCGACAGCGTTGACGCCACGGCTGCAGCCCGTTCGATCGAACGCTACGGTTACAGGGTGGTAGAGATTCATCATGAGTCGGACGATCATGGCGACGACGGCCTGTCGGAGCGGATAGAAAGTCTGCTTACGCTGCTTAATGTCTGACGCCGGTCTTCATGACTGCATGAAATGCGGCATTACATTACGTTAACACTTCAATCCATAAACGATATAAATGAAATTAGCCATTTTCGGCAATACTTACCAGGATGAGCATGCGGAGGGTCTGCGTGATCTGTTCTGCGCTCTGGGACACGCGGCAGGTGGCAGACTGGCCGTCCAGGAGAGGTATGCCGATTATCTCAGGTCTCTGTTAGGCCGGTCAATGCCCGATGTTGCCACATTCAATCCATGCGATGATTTTTCTGCTGATCTGGCTATGAGTATAGGCGGGGACGGGACTTTTCTGCATACCGCTTATCATGTGGGCGACAAACAGATTCCTATAATGGGCGTGAATACGGGACATCTCGGTTATCTGTCGGCCGCGCCTCTGGCTGATGCCGCGAGAATAGTGGAAGCGGTCACTGGCGGAGATTATCTGGTAGAACCGCGTACGAT
>CALHWU010000133.1 GCA_938039795.1 uncultured Muribaculaceae bacterium | reverse complement strand
AATTTCAAATCGTTGCGCACCAAAATCGGCTATAACAAATTGAATTTCAATAATTTCAAAGTACTCTTATGATTTTTTAGTGGACACTAATGATTTCTGATAACTTGTCATTGAGTTCTATTGCTAGAATCATTAAAAGTACAGCTATAATTGTCAGTATTACCTTAAAATACAAGTAATCAATTCTAACTATTTGCTCTTTTATTGAATAATAGAGTCTCTTGCCATAATGTAGTATGCGGTTATCCACTGTCTTTGGAGAATTACTACTATCTCTTTCTGTTTTGAGTGCTTCTGATTCAATATTATTCACTCCATTTGACGCTGATAAAGATATTATGCCAATCCCACAAAAGCATACAACCAATAGTATCCATATTGCGAGATTGCCATTGAATACCATGTCTATGGTTGACAATCCTCCTATTATCCCAATAGCAAGCATTATATAGCCAAAAGTTTTGAGTATCATTCTCTTCATGCCTATCTAATGTTTAATGACGTAGGTATTCTGACAATATCAGAAATTTCCCTATGCGAGAATAATATGTCACAACTATCTGTATTCATTTCATCAACATATCTGTAGATAAGATTGAAATTGCCAATAGAACACATATCAAGATTGGCTTTTGATGATGGTTCACAATAAAGTTCTCTAAGGATAGCACTTCTATTCATAGGAGTATTATTATCATTAATATTAGATATGGTTAGAGGCTTCTCTATCACTACTCTATAGATGAGACTTGAAGAATCACAAAGAATGGCTACTAATATCATATCATCATCAAGTTTAGTGGGCAGTTTAGACTGATTATCTTTTATCTGCCATTCAAGCACCTCTTTCATGGCTTCTGTTGGGGTCTTCTCAGCTTCTTGTAAAAGAGCTTTAAGTTCTGATGAAGTAGCAGAGATTGTAAACTTGTCACCCTTATTAGACTGCCCGTCAAATGCAATGCCATAATGGTTATCTAGAATCTTTTTCATAAATCTGTCGCCATTTTTGTTTTGTCCGTTAAGGAGATAGGAAGAGAGTATTATCACCCTCTTATAATTGTCGGGATTATCCTTAAATCTGTCTAAAGTTATGACGTTGGCATCATAAGTCAAGGTATAAACTACCATGCTATCTTTAATGGCTATTGAAATAATCTGTCCTGTACCAGCTGAAATAGGTATAGGGCAACCTTGGTTTGCTTTCTTTACCTGTCCCTCAAAGGTATTTTCTGTAATAAATAGAGCTATTCTTCCTACTAAGGCAATAGAAAACATTACAATAAAGAATGCTCCGATTGCTTTGCCCCAGCCCATTTCTTTATGCTTTTTCCCTGCTTTTAATGCAGCATTTTTCTTATGATTGCCTATAAGAAATAGTGCAACTCCAAGAACAATAAAGCTACTTGCCGTAATAAGAAATTCTATATCAATCCCTTTGTTTGTTTGATTTATGATTAAAACTATAGTCTGTATAAGACCTATAACGGTAAGAAATATACCGAGTTTTCTCATGCTGATTTGATTTTAAGTTTATTGAAATCAAGAATCCATTTGTTGCCAATCAGAAAAGGTATGCCAAGTATTCCGTGGATTTGTATGCCTGTTTCCGCCTGTAGTTGGTTTATGGCATCATTGGCTTCAAGAACGGCAAACGGAGCGTTATAACTTAAATCATCAAATTGCAGGGTTGCATTTACTATGACAGTCGGTTTTAATGAGCCATCAATTTCCATGATGCTTTGAGTCTCAGTAGTTTCTTCGAAACAATCCTTGAAGTGTTGGTATACAAAGTCAAAGATTACACCCCTTGTTGACCCCGTGTCTATCAGAAAACATAAATTCTTAGGACTCTCTGTGGTCAGAATAAGCGGTAAACCAGCTTTCTCTAAACCGTAATGTATCGGATAGTTCATTGTTAATCTTGCATTGCTACTATTATTACAAAAGCAAAAGGAAGAATGAAGCAGCAGATGAACGCAATGATTAATATGCATAACATCCATCTTCTATCTTTTTTTCTCATTTTATCAACTTCCCTCATAGCTTCTATGTAATCAGAAGTCCTTTCCCATATCATCATCATGAAAATTGGATCAGTACCTCCATGAAAGCATGAGTTAGGCTGGAATTCTAATGGATGGTCGGTATAATATTTTACACACCTTTTCCATAGATATTTTCTTTCTTTGTCAGCACGTATTGTGTCAAAAGATGTACGGATATCTACCTGTTTGCCATTTATATAATATAATGTTCTCATTTAATTTGCTAATTAGTCAAAATTCCAGTTGTTACTTTCATCTCCCTCGAAGGCATCAAGCCTTGACTCCTCAACATAGTTGTTATAATCATCATAGGAGTCGTAATCTCTTGAATAGTACAGTGTCGGTTTGGTCTTCGCTATGTGAATAGCTTGTTTTACAGGTGTCCTACCAATGTTTTTCTTATTATGGAGTAAGCAGAATAGTTTACCTGCACTGTTACACACAATAGAGATTACCGGATATACCATATAGTTGTCATTGGAAACAATGCCAATATTTGTGCCAAAATGAAAAGAGATGACATTATTGCTTGGATTAACTTTTATAAATATTCTACTGACGTTAAATTCAGCCTTAAACTCATCGATTGTATAAGTTTTAATATACTTAAGTCCGTCTAGGATTATATATTTTTCAGCCGCCCTAAGGTTTATTCTACACTCTTTATCATTTTTATAGGCCTTTAAGTTATCAATATATTGTTCATTGATTGTCCATATATTGTCGTATTCAAGTGGTACTACTAATGCACCTACTGTGTTAATAATACCCCAATATTCTTTCTCTTCAAGAAATGAATAACCTTTAACTCTGGCATACCCACAGGTGAAGTAAGAATCAATCCAAATGTATTTGCCAAAAGGAACAATAGCTCGGTTCTGGCGATCAATATATGCGTAGTGATAATTTATATCTCTCACACAAGCCAATCCACATGAGTAGGGATAGAAATCTCTATATTGTGGAGAAATAATTATAGCTCCACAATCATTTTTTAGTCCGTATAGACCATTTTGCTGAAATATCTCCATAAGCTTTTTAGGCGACACAGCAAAAAGAAGGTGTAGGCTTCTTTACTTTATCTGCTATTCTGAAGGCATCGCCAAACGCCTGTACCCATGCAAATAAGAAAAGCCCACACCTGTGGAGGTGCAAGCATTTCCTTTCTACTGCGATGAGTACTCTTATAATTTGGCGATTTTTCAGAATACATCAGGTAAAAAGTGAAACACTCTTTTCAATATGTCAGTTAATAGTTTTACTTCATTGGCGGTAACATTTTTTTTGTTCGCACTGCAAAATTAGTCAATGAACAGGATATAAACAAATTGTTATGAGATACAAAACTGTTAATTGGATTATTAAAAGCAGTTGGTCTTTAGACGGATGTGGCTCCTGCCGTAAAAAAATCCGCAGTGTTTTTACATTTATGTAAAACGCATTTCGTAACTTTGCGTTGTAATGAGAACTGCAAACATTCCTTTACAGGAGATTTTCAATGAGATTCCTCAAGAGAAACGTGAGGAAGCCAGACTCTCATTTGCTATCTCTAACCGACTTGATGCACTTATGCACGAAAAAGGTTTGAATAAAAAGCAGTTTGCCGAGGCTCTCGGTAAACGACCCAATGAGATAACGCGTTGGTTGAGCGGGGAGCATAACTTCACGATCTCCACTCTGGCTATGCTTTCCACCTTCTTCGGACAACCGATTATTACGGTTGGTTAAAATAATTATCAGAAGGAGAAGTCGGTGGAGGTGACACGGAATTCGGTGCGGCGGTTGATCTGGTCGGCGGCGTCGCGGTCTTCGTCGGAGAGGGTGGCTATGAACGCTTCGTCGAGCAGGGTGCCCTCGGGAAATTGCGGGTAGAGGCGGTTGACGCGCTTTGTGACTTTCTTCGGCTGCGATTTGCCGTAGCCGCGCCATGTCAGCCTCTCCGGGGCTATGCCTGCCGCCACGAGATAGTCCACGACAGAGCGTGCGCGCCGCTCTGACAGGCGGTTGTTGTAGGCGTCGGAGCCGACGCGGTCGGTGTGCGATCCCATCTCTACGTTGATCCCGGGATTCTCATTCAGTGTTCTGACGAGGGCGTCGAGAGCTTCGGCCGATTCGGGACGGAGGGTGGCCTTGTCGAAGTCGTAAAAGATGTTTTCCACTACGTTGGGCTGTGTGAGCGAGGCGAGTATGAAGTCGACGGCATAGTCGGCGTCGGCAGCCGTGGTGTCCGATTCAAATTCCTGCCGGGCGTTCATATAGCCTTTTGCACCGGCAAGCATCGCGTAGCGCACTCCCCGGTCGAGCGGGAAACTGAACGAGCCGTCGTCGCGGGTGACGGCGCGGCGGTTGGTGCCGTCATTGCCTACGATTTTTACCGTCGCGCCGGCTATCGGTTCCTCCTCCATGTCGGTGACATACCCCGAAATGCTGATCTTCAGATCGGGAAGCTCGAAAGAGTAGATGTGGTCATAGCCTCGGGCATCGCCGCGCGACGTGCTGAAAAAGCCCGCCTCGCGGCCCGGCTCGAACGTCATCCCGAAATCGTCGGCCTCGGAGTTGAGCGGCACTCCCATGTTGCGCACGGTCCATGCGCCCGACGGCTGCAGCCTGGCCATGAATATGTCGAGACCACCCATGCCGGGATGTCCGTCGGAGGAGAAATACATCAGGCTGTCGGTGCGCATCACCGGAAACATCTCGCGGCCGGCGGTGTTGATCGCCATGCCGAGGTTTTCGGGCACGGCGCCCGAGGTGTTCAGCTCTATGCGCCATATATCGGTCTGGCCGATGCTTCCGGGGCGGTCCGACACGAAATAGAGATAGCGCCCCGACGGATCGATCGCCGGATGTCCGTAGCTGCTGACGGTGTCGGATATCAGGTCGATCGGCCGCGCCTCGCCCCACGATGCCTCCGAACGCGCGGATGTGCATATCTCGGTAGGCGCGTCGGCCTGCGGATTCTTTCGGGCGCGCGTCAGATACATCGTCCGTCCGTCGGACGAGAAGGCTGTCACCCCCTCGTCGGCCTCGGTGTTGAGCTCCCCTTCGGCCGGCATCGGACGCTGCCAGCGGCCCTGCTCGTCCTTGGTGGCCACCCAGATATCGGCGCGTTTCGTGCCGGTCACCTCCGAGCGGGTGGTGCCGGTGACTTTCTCGTTGGTGGTGGTGAAATAGAGCCGTCCCTCCGGATCGAGCACCGGAGAGAAGTCGGCGCGGCGCGAATTGAAGAGTTTCTGCGGCCTGACGACGTAGCGCGTCGGCAACGATTTCATCCTCGCGGCCTGCCTGGCACCGCTGATGCCGGCCAAAGCCTCCGGATCGCGCGGATTCGACGCGAGATAGCGGCCGTAGGCGTCGACGGCGTCGGCATATTTTCCCGAGGCATGGAGCATCGACGCCATCCGCAGCAGGGCTATCGAGTCGGGGTAGCCGTAGCGCAGCGCGTTGCGGTAGGCTGTCGCTGCCCGTCCTGCGCGTCCGAGCTTCCGGTCGGCCTCAGCCATCTTGAACGCTACTTCGCCACGCAGCTCACGGTCTGACTGCTTCTTGAGCTTGTTGTAGATCTTGCGGTATGAGGCGGAGGCGTCGAAATACTCGCCCCGTTCCATCTGTGCGTCGGCGGTGGCGAGCTTCGGCCCGCGGCATCCCGTCGCCAGAAGCGACACTATGGCGATTATGGCAAAAGTGAGTATGTTGCTGACAGATGTTCGTTTCATCATTAATTCAACGTCAGTCGTTCCCAAACATTGTGTCGCGGCCATAAATAATGCCGTCAGCGCCTCCGGGACGAGGGTCTGAGAGATGCCTTTGCCTGAAAAAATGTGAATTTTGGCAGCGTCGGGGCGGTGTAATTGCTCGTATGTCGGGCGAAATGGCTAACTTTGCACGCTGCCTGCGGTGCGTGCATACGGTTGTCGACTGACGGCCGCTGCCACCGGGGCCGACGTTATCACCTGTAAACGCAATGAAACGCTACAACCTTATCAACAACTCGCTCGGATGGCTATGCTTCGTCGTGGCCGCCCTGACCTACATCCTGACGCTTGAGCCTACGGCCAGCTTCTGGGATTGTCCGGAGTTCATACTGCAGGCATTCAAACTCGAAGTCGGACACCCGCCGGGCAACCCGATATTCATGCTCGCCGGACGATTCTTCGTCAACTTCGCCGGCGGTGACATCTCCAAGGTGGCCTACTGCGTCAACTTCATGTCGGCCCTGCTCTCGGCAGGTACCATACTGCTGCTCTTCTGGACGGTCACCCATCTGGTGAAGCGTCTTGTGGTGAAGGATGACGCCACTGAGGTCAGCCCGCTCAAGATGATAGTCATATTCGGCTCGGCCCTCTGCGCTTCGCTGGTCTACACCTGGAGCGACACATTCTGGTTCTCGGCCGTCGAGGGCGAGGTATATGCCTTCTCGTCGTTCTGCACCGCGCTGGTGTTCTGGCTCATTCTCAAGTGGGAAAACCGCGCCGACCAGCCGCATTCCGACCGCTATCTTGTGCTGATAGCCTACGTGATCGGCATATCTATAGCCGTCCATCTGCTCAATCTGCTCTGTATCCCCGCCATTGTGCTTGTGGTCTACTACCGCAAGTGGAAAAACACCTCGGCCAAGGGTTCTCTGCTGGCGCTGCTCGTGTCATGTGCAATAGTGGCGCTGATACTCTACGGCCTCGTGCCTGGATTCATCGAGATAGCCCAGTATTTCGAACTGTTCTGCGTCAACGTGCTCGGCTGGAGCTTCAATATGGGCACTCTGGCCTATACAGTGATATTCATCGGCGTGTTCTGCTGGGCCATCCGAGAGCTCTACGCGCAGCGCTCGGCCGCCCGCATACGCATCTCTTTCCTTCTCGCCATCACCCTCTCCGGAATGCTCTTCATCGGCGACAGCCTCTGGCTCGCCGTGCTGCTGACCGCAGGTCTTGCCGCATGGCTCTTCATGTGCAAGAAGCTTCCGGTGAGAATACTGAACCTTGTGGCCATATCCACCCTGGTGATTTTCGTCGGCTACAGCTCCTACGCACTGCTGCTCATACGCTCCTCGGCCCACACGCCGATGAACCAGAACGCGCCCGACAACCTTTTCTCCCTCGCATCTTACCTCAACCGCGAGCAGTACGGCGACCGTCCGCTCTTCTACGGGGCCACGCTCAACTCCTCGCCTGTTTATGAGGTTTCGGGTCAGCAGACCAATCCCGTGACCAAGGAGGGCCCCGCCCTTTACGCCAAGAAGGTGAAGGAGAACCCCGACGAGCCCGACGCCTACATCATGACCGGGCATAAGAAGAGCTACGAGATGACTCCCGAGCTCAACATGCTCTTCCCGCGCATCTACAGCTCGGACCCCTCCCACAAGCAGGCTTATGCCGACTGGATAGGATTCCGCGGCAAGCCGGTCAACGCTACTATCTACGTCGACAAGGAGGGCAACCCCATACAGCAGACCATGCAGCTCAAACCGACGATGGGCGAGAATCTCGACTTCTTCCTCGTCTATCAGCTCAACCATATGTACTGGCGCTACTTCATGTGGAATTTTGCCGGACGTCAGAACGATCTCCAGGGCAACGGCGAGGTGAACCGCGGCAACTGGATATCGGGCATACCGTTTATCGACAACGCCCGCCTCGGCGACCAGAGTCTGCTCCCCGCTGCCGAGGGACGCGACAACAAGGGACATAACGTGTTCTACATGCTGCCTCTTCTGCTCGGCATCATCGGCATCGGCTGGCAGGCGTTCGTGTCGAAGCGCGGCATCGAACAGTTCTGGGTGGTGTTCTTCCTCTTCTTCATGACCGGAATAGCCATTGTGCTCTACCTCAACCAGACGCCGGGACAGCCCCGCGAGCGCGACTACGCCTTCGCAGGCTCGTTCTATGCCTTCGCCATTTGGGTAGGCATGGGTGTTGCCGGAATATGGCGCCTGATCATGCTGGCCCTGCGCAATAAGAAGCAGGCCAAGGCCGACGATGAAGAGCCGGGCATATATCCGGCTGAGGAGCTTCCCGGTAAGCTCCGCTCGCGCTCTCTGGCGGCAGCCTCGGTGGCAGCTCTGATCGGACTGCTGGTGCCGCTCCAGATGGTGTCGCAGACCTGGGACGACCATGACCGCTCCGGACGCTATACCACCCGCGACTTCGGCAATAACTATCTGCAGAGTCTCGACGAGAACGCCATCATATTCACCAACGGCGACAACGATACCTTCCCGCTCTGGTACGCGCAGGAGGTGGAGGGCACCCGCACTGACGTGAAGGTGGTCAACCTTTCATATCTCACCACCGACTGGTATGTCGACCAGGTGCGCCGTCCATCCTACGAGGCTCCCGGCATCGACATGCAGGCCAAGCCGACGGACTATGCCTACGACCGTCTGCAGTACGCCTACTTCCTCGACAACGACACAACCCCCGTCGATGCCCTGGCGTCGCTCCGCCAGATATATTCGCCTGAGGCACGCCAGAACTCATGGGGTCTGCCGATCGTTAAGCATCCCAATATGTACGTCCCCGTCGACACCGCAGCTCTCGTGGCTGCCGGACGCATCACGTCGCAGGAGGCTCTGGCTGCCGACGACGTGATACCCGTCAATCTGCTCTCCGATCCGCATGCTCCCGGCGAACGCGGCATGACACTCAGCAAGACCATCGCTCTCGATATGATAGCCACTTCCGCCGCCAACGGCTGGAACCGCCCGGTCTACTTCGCCATGACCGTGCCGGAGCGCTACTACATGAGCCTTTCGCCGTATCTGCGCAACAACGGTCTGGCCTATGAGGTAGGCCCGGTGCGCAATTCGTCGGACGATCCCGGAGTGAACACCGACAAGATGTACCGCAACGTCACCGAACGCTGGGCATGGGGCGGTCTCGACAAGCTGAAGGACTCCGACGACATCTATCTCGACGAGACTGTGCGCCGCATGGTGACCACACACCGCACGGCCATGCTCGATCTGGTGACGGCCCTCATCAACGAAGGTATCCAGGCCGAGCGCACGTTTGACCGCGACTCCGCCATGCTCAACGCCCTGCAGTCGGGCGAGCTCAAGCGTATCACCACCGATTCCTACCAGCGCGCGCGCACGGTGCTTGATCTGATGCGTGAGAAGCTGCCGGTAGAGGTGATGCCCTACGCGGTGCAGGTGGGCAAGCAGGCCGGCGATCTGTATCTCAATCTCGGCGAGCTCACAGGCAATAAGGCCGACACCGAGAAGGGACTGCAGATCATCCGCGACGAAATCATGCGCTATGCTGACAATCTGGTCTACTACCAGAGCCTCTCGCCCTGGCAGTATTCCACCCTGCCTTACTCCGACCGCTACGTCGACCAGCGGTATTTCCTCGACCTGATACAGAGCTATCTCTACGGAGGCGGCGATGTAGAGACGCTTGAAAAGGAGATTACCGCCAAAGGTGTAGATCTCGAGCGCCAGTTCAGGTTCAACTCAAGCCAGAAGGAGAAGTAAGCGGTCATGGGACTCATCGAACAGCCCCCTTTGCTCTACCGTCTGCTTTTCCCCGAGGCCATGTGGCGCATCAACCGCCGCGGCCGCAAGGTGGTCTATCTGACATTCGACGACGGCCCCATTCCGGAGGTGACCCCCTGGGTGCTCGACCTTCTCGACGCCGAGGAGATCAAGGCCACATTCTTCATGGTGGGCGACAACGTGAGGCGTCACCCCGAGGTGTTTGAGGAGGTGAAGCGCCGCGGTCATAGCTACGGCAACCACACAATGCATCACCTGCAGGGATTCAAGGTGACGTCCATGACCTACATGCGCGACATCACCGAGGCCGACCGTCTTATCGACAGCCATCTCTTCAGACCGCCTCACGGCATTATCCGCTGGCGGCAGGCCAAGGCCATCAAGAACCGCTACAACATAGTGATGTACGACCTCGTCAGCCGCGACTACTCGAAGCGGCTCCGCCCAAATCAGGTGTTCGACAACGTCAGGCGCTACGCGCGTCCGGGCTCGATCATCGTATTCCACGATTCCCTCAAGGCAGAGCGCAACATGAAGGCCGCGTTGCCGCTTGCCATAAAATGGCTGAAAAACGAAGGCTATGAGTTCGACGTCCTCCCGATGTGATGCGGCCCCCGTGCCGGGTCATGCCGATCTGGAGGCGATAATGACCGAAGTCGGCGCCTATCGTTGCGGTATAGCGCGCGTCGAGCCTGTCGATGCGTCCTCGGCGCGGGTCTATGACGAGTGGATAGCCGCCGGGCGTCATGACACCATGGATTATCTCGAACGCTACGGCGAGGTCAGGAGCGACCCGTCGCTGCTGCTCGAAGGCGCGCGATCCATTATCGTGGCCGCGTTTCCATATGCCCGGCCGGTGATTCCCTCTGACGGAAAGCTGCGCATCGCATCCTATGCTCTCGGCGATGATTATCACGACGTGTTGCGCCGGCGCCTCGAAGGAGCGGCCGAAAAGATCCGCGCGCGTTGGGGAGGAGCCACGCGCGTATGCGTCGATACCGCTCCGCTGCGCGAACGCTACTGGGCCGTGAAGGCCGGTGTGGGCTTCGTAGGCATCAACTGCCAGCTGATCCTGCCCGGCGCAGGCTCATATTTTTTCATCGGGTCGATACTGTCGACCGTCGAAATGACGCCCGACGCTCCCTGCCGCCTGTCATGCGCCGGGTGCCGGCGTTGCGTGGTCTACTGTCCGGGGCAGGCGCTCGACGGCAATCCGTCGCATCCCACGCTCGACGCCCGGCGCTGCCTGTCGTGCCTGACCATCGAGCATCGCGGCCCGCTCCCCGAAGGGGTGCGTCTTGGCCGACGGGTATATGGCTGCGACACCTGCCAGATAGCCTGTCCCCACAACCGTATGGCCGATCCCGTGGAGCCTCTGCCAGAGTTCGCCCCGCGTCCCGGACTGCTCGCGCTGACCCGCGACGAAGTCCTGTCGATGTCGCAGGAAAAATTCTCCACGCTATTTAAGAATTCGGCCATAAAAAGAGCCAAGCTCGCCGGACTGCAGCGCAATGCCGCCTCCGTCGAGCCTGACTGAAATGTCGTGATTGACCGCAGTTATTTAACGATGACGAGCACCGGATTGGGCTCCTCCTCGCTGTCGACCACTGCCTGAAGCGATTCGGGGACCTTGGCGTCGGGGTGTTCCTCCATCCATTTGGCGATATCCTCCTGTGTGACGATGCCTACGTAGCGTCCGTCGGGAGTCGCGGCGACGGGGAAGAACGGCATGAAGCCGGTCAGGTCGTCGACAAATCCCTCGCTCACCTTTGTGGCGCGTGTGGTACCCTCCTTCTTGTCATAGAGGCCAATAAACGCGTTGGATCTCTTGTTCCATCCTTTCGATACGCTGAAGATCAGCGTCGCCGGAGTCTCCACGATCTCCCCGATCATCAGATCGTTTTCCGTGAGATCGCGCTTGCCGTTGTCGGCGGGAGTATATCCCTGTCCGCCCATGTCGAATATCATTGCTGCCTCGGGAGCACGGTTCATGGCCACGCTGTAGATGGTGTCGGAAAATTTCATCAGCGTGTGTAACTCATCGCCTGAACGCCAAAGCGCAGGGGCGGGTGCCGCGTACATGCTCGGCTGTCCCTGCACGAAGAAGGCGATGCCTTCGGCTTGTGAGTGCGGGATATAGCCGTCAAACGTATCGAATGTCACTGATCCGTTGAAGCTCAGAGGACCCGTCTGCCCTTCAGACTGTGTGGTTATCACAGGGATGCTGTCAAGCAGGCGTCCTGATTCGGATGTGAAGATAATGGAGAGAAATGGTTCCCCTTGTCCGGGGGTGTTCTGTAAAGCAGAAATGCCGATGGTGTCGTCTGTGACCTGCGGACGAGGAGCTGAAAAGGATTTGATGTATTTCTCGTTTTTTCTCCACC
>CALHWU010000132.1 GCA_938039795.1 uncultured Muribaculaceae bacterium | reverse complement strand
GCCAAGTTTATGGCACGACCGGCTTTGGCTGGGACTGGGACCGGCTGCAGTTCGGTGACATCACCGACAGGCCCTCCTCGCCATGGTTTGATCTCTCGCTTCAATATAGTCCGGGCAAAAAACACTCCGTTTCAATGGTTTTCCATTACAGCACATGGGCTCCCGATCCGAGCTTCAAGAGCGAGAATGTCATAAGTGCCAATCATCTGTTGAGCTATACCGGCAATCCCGGCCTTGTCCCCTCTAAAAGCTATGATCTTGGCGTGTTTTATTCGTGGTTCCCCTCAAATGACTACAGCCTGAGTGCTTTTGTAACCACATGGATAGTGGGCGACAGGTATGTCTATGACTACGAGGCATCCTCTGCAGGGATTCTGCGCACGATCAAGCAGCCGCTTGGCGGCTACAGCCCGACCAGATACGGACTGAGCGGCACGTTGAGGTTTCTGAACCGGAATCTCGTCTTGACCGGACAGATAAGCCACAGTCTGACTCATAACGGAGTTCCATACAATTTCAACAGCTCACACATCGACTGGTATGCCCGCATCCGTTATTATCTCGGCAACTGGAATTTTGCAGCCACATACATCTCGCCCTCAGGAAAATCTGACAACAAGATCAACGGAATATGGACAAATGCCAAAAGCGACTGGTATGTGACTGTAGGCTGGGCTAATGCCGACTGGAACGTCAGGGCCAATTTCATCAACATGAGCCGCTGGAACTGGCGAGGAGACCGACAGAGGATGCGCAGCCGGTATTATGATACGACGCAGCAGGTCTACGGCGGCAGCAGCCATGCCTTGATACAGCTGTCGGCCACCTATACTTTCGGCTTCGGCAGGAAGGTGTCGCGCGACAACGAGCCGAGTGTCTCCGGCTCAGCCTCTTCCGGTATCCTGAAATGATCCGGTCGCCATTATTCATGCGACCGGGATGCCCGATGCGGCCACGGCCGTTATACAATTGTGGCAGGGGCGGTCTACTTCGGCGACAGGGAGGTGGACGGCGCATCAGCTTCAGGTTTCAAGACTCTCCGCGACGGTTATGGCAAGGATCCGTGGACGGTCTACTCTGAGGGTGTTGAGGTCAAGGGCACTTCCGCCGCCTTTGGCTGCAGTCCGAGCCGGCAGGAGCATGGCCTGTCCGTTTCACGATTCGCTGACTTATGAGTTTATCGGCTACCATGAAGTCGTCGGCCGCGGAGTTGACTATAGGCGATTCCCCAACAAACGTCTGCACTGGCTCTGTTTCACAGCCTGAATAACGGTGAATTTCGCGCTGGACCGCTGGATAGTGGGAGCCGGTTACGGCGTCTCTGATCTTGGTTATTACTCCTCGCGCGGCCATGTGACCCTCCCCGGCGGCAAGCGTTTCCATGTCTCCGACCGACAGCTGAGCCAAAGCATATTCCTCTCCCTCGCCTACGACTTCTGCCACTCCTTGGGCATCCTTCTACCCGACGACCAGCTTCTTCGGGTTCGGCCCTCAGTCGAAGACTCCTTCGAACGAGGCCTCCTCGGCGTTGTTGTCGGCGTCGACGTAATCGCCGTAATAGTCTTTCTCGCAGAGATTGATGTCGGCCGGGAACTCGAAGCGCATGTCCTGATTGTAGGGGAGCGTCGGATCGGCGTAGACCTTGCTCATGAACAGGCCGTAGATAGGCAGCGCCATCGATGCGCCCTGTCCCTGGGCCATGGAGTTGAAATGGATGTAGCGCTCCTCGCCTCCGACCCATGTGCCGGCCACCAGTCCGGGCGTGAAAGCCATGAACCAGCCGTCGGAGTTGGAGTTCGTCGTTCCGGTCTTGCCTCCGGTCTGGGCGGTGATGTTGTAAGGCGCCCGGCGTATCCGGTTGCCCGTACCGGAATCGACCACATTGAGCAGCATCGAGAGGATACGCCAGTAGGCTTCCTCGGAGATGACCTCCGTGTGGCGCGGCGAGAATTCGGCGAGCACGTTGCCGTTGGCGTCAGTGATGGCGGTGACGAAAAGGGGGTCGACACGCATGCCGCGGTTGGCGAAAGCCGAATAGGCGGTGACCATCTCTTTGACCGATACGTCGGCCGGGCCGAGGCAGAGCGACATGACTGGGTCAAGATGGGCCGTGATGCCGAAATTGTGCATGGTGCGCACGAGCGACGCCGGCGAGAGCTGACTGATCAGGCGCGCCGAGATCCAGTTGTTGGAGTTGGTGAGGGCCCAGCGCAGGTCGACCATCTCGCCTATGCGTGATTTGCCGGAGTTGCGCGGCGCCCAGGGGCGTCCGTTCTCATCGTAAAGCACCGGCTGCTCGTTGAGAAACTGGTCGCATGGCGTGAATCCCTCCTCCATCGCATAGGTGTAGAGAAACGGCTTCACGGTCGAACCGATCTGGCGCCGTCCGGTCGAAACCATATCGTACTGGAAATGCTCGAAGTCCGGACCGCCCACGTATGCCTTCACATGCCCGTTCTTTGGCTCCATGGCCATGAATCCGGCGCGCAGGAAGTGCTTGTTGTAGAGCATCGAGTCGAGAGGCGTCATTATCGTGTCGAGAGTGCCGTGATAGGAGAATACCTTCATCTCGCGTGGAGTGCTGAACGCTTTCTCGATCTCATCCTTCGATGCCCCGGACTTTTTCATCAGTCTGTAGCGGTCGGTCTGCTGCATGGAGTGCTCTATCAGCTTGTCGATCTGCTGCTGGCTGACCTCGGTGCGGTTGGTCGTGTAGGGAGCCGACTGCGATCCGCGTTTCTCACGGAAAAACGCCGGCTGCAGCTTTTTGCTCATATGTTCCTCCATAGCATCCTCGGCATACTTCTGCATGCGCGAGTCGATGGTGGTATAGATTTTCAGTCCGTCGGTATAGATGTCGTATTTCGAACCGTCGGGTTTGGGATTCTTGTCGATCCATCCGTACAGCGGATTGTTCTCCCAGGCGATGGAATCGTCGTAGAAGCTCTGGCGGTCCCACTGCGCGTAGTCGCTTAACGAGGGTTTGTGGGCGCGGAGCATCCGGCGCAGTTCCTCGCGGAAGTATGGAGCGAGCCCCTCCTTGTGGTCAACACGGTGGAAGTCGAGCTTAAGCGGCAGAGCCTTGAGCGAGTCGGCCTGCAGTTGGGTGAGCTTGTCGTTGCGGACCATCTGGTCGAGAACTACGTTGCGTCGCTGCAGAGTGCGCTCAGGACGTCTGACCGGGTTGTAATATGCCGGATTCTTTACCATTCCGACAAGCGTGGCGGCTTCCTCCACGGTCAGTTCCTCTGGTGTCTTGCCGAAATATACATGTGCGGCCGATTTGATTCCTACGGCGTTGTAGAGGAAGTCAAACTGGTTGAGATACATCTTGATGATCTCTTCCTTTGAATAGAATCGCTCGAGTTTGACGGCGATCATCCATTCGATGGGCTTCTGCATCATGCGGCTCATCAGCCCGTGGGATTCAGGCGAATAAAGCTGTTTGGCAAGCTGCTGCGTGATGGTCGAGCCGCCGCCGGCATTGCGCTGACCGAGCAGCAGCGTCTTTACGCCCACGCGGGCCAGTGCTCTGACGTCGATGCCGGAATGATCCTCAAACCGTGCGTCCTCGGTCGATATGAGGGCGTCCACCACATTCTGTGATATCTCGTCGAAATCGGCGTATACGCGGTTGCCGGTATTGCGGAAGTACCGTCCGAGTTCCTGTCCGTCGGCCGAATAGATGACCGATGCGAACCGGTCATGAGGATTCTTAAGCTCTTCCACCGGAGGCATGTAGCCGATCAGTCCGTTGTATACGAGATAGAAGAATATCAGCATGGTGGCCGTCACGGCGACGAATGCGATCCATAGCCATTTGATGACTTTGCGCTGGCCTGGTTTTATCGGGGTTTTGAGGGTTTCAAGGAGTTTCATCGGTGGATGCCGGATTTTTGGTTAAGGAACAGGCGTGGTTTATCCCGCAGCAGCGGGTGTGATATCGCCATGAATGCGCAAAATTACTAATTTTTCCGCTTTTATCTCCATCCTCCTGCCAAAATGCCGTCTGAAAAAAGATTAAAGCGGGGAGGAACGTTGGGAAATTGCCGAAAATGAAGTAATTTTGGTGGTGGAGCGGGGGGCGCTTCCGCCCGCAGTAATGTCAAATCCTTAAATTAAATATCTTATATTCTATGGTTCAGAGATTTATATTGAACGAAACCTCTTATTTCGGACCCGGCGCACGCAAAGTGCTTCCCGAAGTGATCGACCGCCTCGGCAAGAAAAAGGCGCTGGTGGTGACCGACAAGGGGCTGATCAAATTCGGTGTGGCCAAGATGGTGACCGATGTTCTCGACGAGGCCGGCGTGGCTTACGAAATTTTCAGCGAGGTGAAGCCTAATCCTACCGTGACCAACGTGAAGGACGGCGTGGCCGCTTTCAAGGCAGCGCAGGCCGATCTGCTCATAGCCATCGGCGGCGGTTCGGCCATGGATACCGCCAAGGGTATCGGCATAGTCGTGGCCAATCCCGACTTCGCCGACATCGTGTCGCTTGAGGGATGCGCCCCGACCAAAAACAAGAGCATACCGATGGTAGCTCTGCCCACCACCGCCGGCACTGCCGCCGAGACCACGATCAACTACGTGATCATCGACGAGGAGAAGAAAAAGAAGATGGTGTGCGTCGACCCCAACGACATCCCCGCTGTGGCCATCATCGACGCCGAGCTGATGTATTCGCTCCCCAAGAGTCTGACAGCCGCTACCGGCATGGACGCCCTGACCCACGCCATCGAGGGATATATCACCAAAGGCGCCTGGGAGATGAGCGATATGTTCGAGATCGAGGCCATCCGTATGATCGCCCGCTATCTGCCTGTCGCTGTCGACGAGCCTCAGGATCCCGAGGGTCGTAACGGTATGGCCGTGGCGCAGTATATCGCCGGCATGGCGTTCTCCAACGTCGGCCTGGGCCTCGTCCACGGCATGGCTCATCCGATGGGATCGCTGTTCGATGTGCCCCACGGCGTGGCCAACGCTCTTTTGCTCCCGACCATAATGGAGTTCAATATGCCCAAATGTCTTGACAAATATCCCCATATCGCCGAGGCAATGGGCGTAGACATCAAGGGCATGACGAAGGAGCAGGCTTCGCAGGCTGCCGTCGACGCCGTGAGGGATCTCGCCATCCGTGTGGGCATCCCGCAGCATCTGACCGATCTCGGCATCAAGGAGAGCGATATCCCCGCTCTGGCCGAGCAGGCTATCGCCGACGTCTGCACTCCCGGCAATCCCCGCGACTGCAATATCGACGAGATCAAGGCGCTTTACAAGAAGGTGCTCTGATATCAGTCTGACCGATTCCGACATAACAATCCCCGGCCGTGTGTCTCATCAGAGAGTCATACGGCCGGGGATTATTTTGGTGCTGATAGATCGTGTCAGAGCTCTGCCGAGAGCGCGCAGGCAAGCTGGTCGGGACACGAGGTCGGCTTGGAGCCGCAGCGTATACCCTGGAGGCGCCCAATGACCTCCTGAGGCGTCATTCCTTTCACGAGCGATCCGATCCCCTGCAGGTTGCCGTGGCAGCCGCCGGTGAATGTCACGTTCTCGATCCGTCCGTCATCGCCGACTGTTATCTCTATGTCGCGCGAGCATGTGCCCTGGGGCGTGTAGTGATAATGTTTTGCCATTTGTATGATTTTATGATTATTTCAGTGTGAATTCTCCTTTAAGGCGGATGTAGGCGCTCGATGAGCCGATCATCACCTTGAAGAGCCCCGGCTCTACGACGCGTTTCAGCGACGGGTTGTAGATGGCCAGTTCGTCGTATCCGAGATGGAAAGTCACCACGCGGCTCTCTCCCGGTTTCAGTTCTATGCGGTCAAAGCCTTTGAGGAGCATCGGAGGCTGGCTTACGGAGGCCACGACGTCGCGCAGATAGAGCTGCACCACTTCGGCACCGGCCCGCTTACCGGTATTGGTGACGCGGCAGCTGACCTCGCAGCTCTTGCTGTCGGCAGCCGGACGCATCATAAGGTCGGAGTATTCAAACGTCGTGTAGCTCAGTCCGTGGCCGAAACTGTAAAGCGGTTCGCCCGTGCCGTCCATATAGTCACGGCCACCTCCCATACGGGAATAATGCACCGGAAGCTGGCCGACAGATCTCTGTATGCTGACCGGAATGCGTCCCGACGGGTTGAAGTCGCCGAAAATCACGTCGGCTATCGCCGCTCCCCCCTCTTCGCCAGGATACCAGGCTGTCAGGAGCGAGCCGGAGCGTTCGGCTGCCAGATTCATGTCGAGTGTGCGCCCCTGGATGTAGACGGTTACGACAGGCTTGCCGGTGGCGTAGACCGCTTCCATCAGCCGCAGCTGGTCGCCGAGCGGCGTGAGAGTCGAACGGTCGAAACCCTCGCCGCAGTCCATGTCGCTTACATGGGTGGGATCGGTCTTTGCAGCGCCGGTGGCTGCGTAGGATGTCTTGAAGTCGCGTGCGCTTGATCCGCCGACGGCAAGCACCGTCACGTCGGCTTCGAGAGCGGCTGCAACGGCGGCTGCTATATCGGTCTGAGTGGTGTCGCGTACGGCACATCCCTTCACATAGACGATCTCCACTCCCGGAGCGGCTTGGCGTATCCCTTCCAGAATGGTGGTGATTTTGTCGTCGGGTTGCGGAGCGGTGTAGTCGCCGAGCTGATTGTACTGCTCGTCGGCATTGGGCCCGATGACGGCTATGCGGCGTAGCTTCGAGCGGTCGAGCGGGAGGATGCCGTCGGCGTTCTTGAGCAGCGCGATCCCCTGGCGGGCCACTTCGCGGGCAGTGGCGCGGTGCTCGGCCGAGCCGACAATGCGTGCGGCTGCAACCGGGTCGGTGTAAGGATTGTCAAACAGGCCGAGATCGAATTTCAGTCGCAGTATGCGCGCCACGGCCGTGTCGATCTCCGCTTCGGTGATGAGTCCGCGGCGCAGCGCTTCGATTGCGCGCGGGCCGTAGCAGGCGGCTCCGAGGTCGATGTCTACTCCGGCATTCAGCGCCTGTGCTCCCGCTTCGGTGCGGTCGGAGGCTGTGTGTCCGGCCAGTCCGTCGATGCTGTAAAGGTCGGAATATACCGCGCCGTCAAATCCCCACTCGTCGCGGAGCAGGCCGGTCAGCAGCTCGCGGTTGGCTGTGCACGGTATCCCGTCGACGCTATTGTAGGAACTCATCACGGTGGATGCTCCTGCCTTCACGGCGTGGCGGAACGGTTCGAGCAGTTCGCTCCGCAGACGTATGGGGCCCGCTGAGGCCTCTGCGCCGTTATGGCCCCCTTCGGGGACGCCGTAGGCCGCGAAATGTTTGAGTGTGGAGTTCAGATGGCGGCCGTCGGCCATCGAAGCGCCGCGCTTTCCCTGCATGCCTTCGACCATGGCGGCGCCCATCACTCCGTTGAGCCACGGATCCTCGCCAAAGGTCTCCTCCATGCGGCTCCATCGGGGTTCGCGCGCTATGTCGAGCACGGGGCCGTAGCCGGTGCCGGCGCCTGTGGAGCGCGCTTCAAGAGCTATCTCCCCGCCGGTGCGGCGTATCAGTTCGGGATTCCACGTCCCGGCCATGGCCAGCCCGGTGGGATACACTGTGGCGCCGATAGCCATATGGCCGTGGGGGCACTCCTCTGCAAAGAGTATCGGTATGCCGAGCCGGGTGCTGTCGCGGGCGAACCGCTGCAGCGCGTTGAGGGCTTCGGCTCCCTGCGCCGGATGTAGTCCGTTCTCGAGGGTCTTCTGCGTCCAGGGATCGGCGCGAAGCGTGGCCCAGTAGCCGCCCACAGGCATATCGCCGCGGTTCTGGGCCTTGAATTTCTCCGAGGCGACGATTGTGCCGTCGGGGAGCCGCTCATACATCTCCCACCCCATGGGGCAGAGCAGCTGTCCGGCTTTCTCTTCCAGGGTCATCTGGCCGAGCAGATCGGCCACACGCTCCTCCACGGGGGCCGATGCCTGCCGGTAGATTGGCGTGGCGTCCTTGGCGTATGCCGATGCGGCCAGAACTATTGCGGCGGCTATGAATGCGTGTCTCATTTCTTTGTGAATTTAATGGCGAGCGGGCCCGGATTGATCCCTTTGGGGAGGCGTACGCGGGTCACGCCGTCCTTTCCGGTGCTGTAGCTGAGTTTGCGGCCGCCGTCGAGCAGTGTCATGCGTCCTTTCGGTTCGTTGCCGCTCCATGTTATCTGTCGGGGCATTGTTTCCCCTTCGGCGGGGGTGAATATGGCGTAGAGTGTGGAGCCGTCTTTCGATGCTGTAAACCATACGTCGCCGTCGTTATACACCGGCGTAGTCACTGTCGAATAGATCGCCTCACCGTTGCGCTGCAGCCATTCGCCGACGGCGCGCAGACGCCATTCGGCCTCAGGCTCTATCAGACCCTCCGCTGTGGGGCCTACGCCTAAAAGCAGACATCCACCCTTGGCGGTGATCTCAGTCAGGAGTGAAATCACCTTTTCAGGCGACTTGTATGGCGCGTTGGGCACCCATCCCCAGTCGTTGCTCAGGGTGATGCAGCTCTCCCACGGATAGGAGAGCTGTTTTTCGGGTATGCCGCGTTCGGGCGTCTGATAGTTTTCGTTACGTCCGCGTATGCTGCGATCCACCGCTATCAGGCCGGGATGGCGGCCGGCGCGGGCATCAAGGAGTATGCTGTCGAGTCCCACCTCGTCGCCTCTGATCCATCCGCCGTCGAGCCAGAGTATATCCATCCGTCCGTAGCGTCCCGACAGCAGTTCGCCGAGCTGTCCGGCGGTGAAGTCCTGATAGCGCTTCCACCAGTCGGGATGTCGCTCTTTCTTATAGTTGATATGGCGGTTGGGGGTGGCGAATTCCGGATTCCAGAACCATTCGGTGTGCCAGTCGGGCTTCGAGAAATATGTTCCGATCCAGAAATTCTTGTCGCGGAAAGCGTTGAACACGTGGCGGGCCACATCGCGCTTTTCGTTCGAGGCAAACGGTCCTTTGGCTATGGAGAAATCGGTCGAGTCGGTGTCGAACATGCAGAAGCCGTCGTGATGCTTCGTCGTGAAGATGGCGTAGCGCATTCCGGCGTCGGTCATTATGTCGGCCCACTGCGAGGGGTCGAACTTCACCGGGTTGAGAGAGTCGGCCAGACTCCAGTACCACTTCTTGTACTCGTCGTAGGGCATATCACCCATGCGGCTGATCCAGTCTACATCCTCCGAACAGATCGACCATGATTCCACAATTCCCGGAACGGAGTATAGCCCCCAGTGGAACAATACGCCGAATTTCAGGTCGCGCCACTGGTTGAGCTTGTTTAGGACTGCCGTATCTGTAGGCCACTCGTAGCCCGACGCGTCCGACTGCTGATGGACGAATCCCTGCACCTGCTGTGCCTGTGCCGTGGCGGCCGCTGCCAGGATCGCACCGGCTGCCGCCATTCTGAGATATCTCTTCATGAAACTTGATTGTATTTAAGGTTTTGCAGTTGTGGACGCCGCCCCCGGCGTCCACAACTGCAAAATTACTCTTTTCCCGCGAAATACCCAAGTCCATATGCCTCTTCGCTTTAGATACCTGTCCCCTGCGGCTCATCTACGAAGAGCTTATGCTGGCGGGTATCGCAGTGTCCCCACCAAGGCGAGGCTTCGCCCGCCATGGCGGGGTTAACGGAAGTCGCGAGGTCTCCGACCTCTCCAGTAGAGGGCGTTTTCGAGATGTGAGGGCTGTGGACTTTAACTGATGTGGCGGCGAGGATGTGATGTGGTGGCGAGGGAGGACTGGGGGCTATGACTGATATGGCGGTCAGGGTGTTGGGGGTTCGGGGGGCGGGCCGGGTTTCAGCCGGCTGGATCGGGGCTGTGACTGTCTCAGGCTCAGGCTCCGGTTCGGGTTGCGGCGCTGTGATCGGTTCGGGTGTCGGTGGCTCCGGCTCTACGGGGGTGGTGGAGATACATGCTGCCGTCGTTGATAGCCTCGCGGTTGGCGTCGATGGCTTTGAGGAGCCGGCTGAGTTCGGCGCCGTTGCCGCCCCAGGGCGAATAAAACATGTCTTTGCCCGCCACGAAGCGAAAGGTGTAGGCTGAGTCGGCTTCGTTTTTCTGATCGGCTTTTATTGATGGTGTGGCAAAAATCAGCGCGCTTGCCACAAGCATGAAAGGTATGGCGATGCGACGCCATGTCGTATTGCGATTGAATTCCATGCGGTGTGATTGATTGAATGGCTGCAAAGGTAACTATAATGCGCCTTTTGATTAAATCACATTTGTGGAAGTTTTTACCAAAATATCCGCTTTGCTGAATGTAGGGCGCGTGGTGGGGGGGGGGTAAAGCTATGTGATCAGATTGTTGATTCGGATGACAACGCTATTTAAGTGTGAAAATTGTTCTTATTTTGACCAACTTTTTTGTTGTGCATGTCAGGCGGTCGCTCAGTCGATGATGATGTCGGCGAGCGCGTCGACGCTGACGGCCGGCTGTGGAGCGGTCAGCAGCCCGGTAGGATTGAAGAGGATGGCGTGCCATCCGGCGGCCAGGGCTCCTTCGATGTCGGTAGCGGGATTGTCGCCTATCATCAGATGGGTGGCTGCATCGGCATTGCCGGCGCGCTCCATCGCGTGGCGGTAGAGCCTGACGTCGGGCTTGTTGACGCCGATGTCGTCGGAAAGCACTGTCAGGTCGATCAGCGGGCCGATGCCTGCCGAGGCGATCTTGCGGTGCTGCACGTCGGCGAAGCCGTTGGAGAGCACTCCAATGGTCAGTCCGGCCTCCCTGAGGCGCGACAGAAGATCGCGGGAGCCGTCGACGAGTGTGCGTTCCCGGGCGAGGAGGTCGAGATATAGCCGGTCGAGTTCGCCGGTGAGCGCAGCCGCTTCGGCACGGGGCAGTCCGGCGTCGGCGAGCGGTCGTATGAACCGTTCCTCGCGCAGGAAAGCGCAAGTGATCTCCGCGCGGTTGTAGAGCGCCCAGAGCTGAAGGTTATGACGCTCGTAGGCCTCGATCCACGCTTCAGCGTCGGGAAACAGGCGGCTGACGGCGGGATGCACGGCGTGGACGCGGCTGAGGGCGCGGCGGGAGTTGCCGCGGAAGTCGATTATGGTGTCGTCGAGATCGACCCATACGGTGCGGATCCTGCGGGTGTCGATGATGGCGTTCATGCTTCTTCTGCGGAAGGGCCGGTCTCTTCGATGCGCCGCAGCAGGCGCACGGCGCGGAGCGTCACCGGCAGGATGATTATTTCATAAAGCGTCTTGAGCATCGCCTGGGTGAGGATGAGCGAGATGATGACTCCGACCGGGAGCACGCCTCCGAATGCCACAGGGAAGAATATCAGGGAGTCGACCCCTTCGCCGAAGAGCGTCGACACGATGGCGCGGACCGAGAAGCGGCTGCCGTCGGGGTGGGCGAGATGCATGCGGTGCATCACGTAGGCGTTGACCATCGAGCCGGCCAGGAATGCTATGAAGCTCGCGGCGAATATGCGGGGCACGGCGCCGAATACCGTGGTCATGGCCTCCTGTCCCTGCCATGATTCGGTGCCGGGGAGCAGTATGCCTATCTGGAGCATTATGGAGACGAAAAGATTGGCCGCGAAGCCGAGCCATATCACCTGGCGGGCGCGGCGCAGTCCGTAGACCTCCACCACGCAGTCAGCGATGATATAAGACACGGGGAATACCACCACTCCGGCCGTGATGGTCAGCGGCCCGAGCGGGACGGTCTTGATTTCCATGAGGTTGGCCGTGATGAGGCACACGCAGAACGTCACTGCCAGCAGCAGAAACGTCATTGAGATCTGTCGGGGTTGTCTGTTCATTGTTCTTGTTTTTTACGAGGTAGCAAGCACTCGGTGTGTGGATTGGATTAATTTCGCTACACCTGCGATATGATGTAGTCGGTGAGCAGGCGGATAGCCACGGTGTTGTGGCCTCCCTGGGGTATGATTATGTCGGCGAATCGTTTGGAGGGCTCGATATAGCGTTCGTGCATCGGCTTGAGCACGTCCTGATAGCGGTCGATGACCATCTGCGGGGTGCGTCCGCGCGAAATGCAGTCGCGGGCGATTACGCGGATGAGCCTGTCGTCGGCATCGGCGTCGACAAACACCTTTATGTCGAGCATGTCGCGCAACCTCGGCTCCGTCAGCACGAGGATCCCTTCGACTATCACCACCTTGCGAGGCTCCACTCTGACGGTGGCTGCCTGGCGGGTGCATGTCAGATAGCTGTAGGTGGGCATCTCCACCGCACGGCCCTCGCGCAGCGTTTCCAGCTGGCTTTCGAGCAGAGTCCATTCGATCGACCTGGGCTCGTCGAAATTGACTTTGCGACGTTGCTCGATAGGCAGATGGCTGAGGTCGCGGTAATAGTTGTCCTGAGGCAACAGCGCCACAGTCCCCTCGGGGAGGCTCTCCACGATGCGGCTGACGACGGTTGACTTCCCGGAGCCCGTCCCTCCGGCTATGCCTATTACAATCATGACGCAAAGTTAATCATTTTCGCCCGATTTTCCGGCCGATTTTTGGTGTTTGGATTAATTATCGCCATATATTGCGGCCGCGTGACATGCTATGAACGGAAAAGTTTTCTTAACTTTGCGGATAATAAACCAGTCATTGCCGATGTTCAGAATACTCGAAAAGGAGCATTTCTCCGAAAATGTGGTGAAATTCATAGTGGAAGCGCCGCAGATAGCCCGCTCGCGCCGTCCGGGCCATTTTGTGATAGTGCGTTGCGGCGAGGGGGGCGAACGTATCCCTCTCACGATAGCCGATGCTGATACAGAGCGGGGCACGATCACGCTTGTGGTGCAGCAGGTGGGCGTCTCCACCCGCAAGATATGCGCCCTTGAGCCGGGCGATGAGCTGACCGATGTGGTCGGCCCGCTCGGACAGGCCACCCATATCGCCAGGGTAGGCACCGTGGTGTGCTGCGGTGGCGGAGTCGGCGTGGCTCCGCTGCTACCGATCGTCAAGGCGATGAAGCAGGCGGGCAACAGGGTGGTGACGGTGCTGGCCGCCCGCACCCGCGATCTGATAATCCTCGAGGAGCAGGTGCGTCCGTGGAGCGACGAGGTGGTGATAATGACTGACGACGGCTCGTATGGCCGCAAGGGACTGGTGACCGAGGGCGTCGAGGACGTGATCAGGCGCGAGAAGGTCGATCAGGTAGTGACGATCGGTCCGGCTGTCATGATGAAATTCGTGGCGAAGCTGACGGAGCGCTACGGCGTGCCGACGATGTGCTCGCTAAATACAATAATGGTGGACGGCACAGGCATGTGCGGCGCCTGTCGCGTCACTGTGGGCGGACGCACGCGGTTCGTGTGTGTCGACGGCCCTGAGTTTGATGCCCATCAGGTTGATTTCGACGAGATGCTGATGAGACTGCGGTCGTATAACTGAAAAAGAGATGACTATGGAGAAAAACAATAGCCGCGACGCATCATGGCGCGTGGCCCTCAGAGGCGCCATGAGCGCGAAAGACCGCACGGCGATAGAGCGCGTGAAGATGCCGGAACTTGATCCGGCCTACCGCGTCACTTCCCGTTCGGAAGAGGTAAATCAGGGCATATCGGAGGAGCAGGCCGTGACAGAGGCGACCAGATGTATGGACTGCCTCGATCCGCAGTGCGTCACCGGCTGTCCGGTCGGTATTGACATACCTGGTTTTATAAAGAATATACAGCGCGGCGAGTTCGGCGAGGCTTCCAGGGTGTTGCGTCTGACGAGCGCTCTCCCGGCCGTGTGCGGCCGAGTGTGCCCGCAGGAGAAGCAGTGCGAGAGCCGCTGCATCTACCACAAGATGAAGCGTCAGCCGGTGGCGATAGGCTATCTGGAGCGTTTCGCGGCCGACCGTGCGCGCGAAGAGGCCCGCAGGAATCCGGCTCCCCGCCGGCATCCCGTTCCGGGGGCCATAAAGATTTCCGTGGCCGGAAGCGGGCCCGCCGGCCTGTCGTTTGCAGGTGACATGGCTGCACGCGGCTACGACGTGACGGTGTTTGAGGCACTTCACGAGATCGGGGGAGTGCTGAAATACGGCATCCCTGAATTCCGTCTGCCCAACGCTGTGGTCGATGACGAGATCCGTGCCCTGGAGGCTGCCGGAGTGACTTTCGTCAAGGACTGCATCGTGTCGCGCACCATTACTTACGATGATCTGAAGCAGCAGGGTTTCCGCGGCCTGTTTGTGGCATCTGGAGCCGGTCTGCCGCGATTCATGGGCATTCCTGGTGAAAATCTGATCGGTGTGATGAGCAGCAACGAGTATCTGACGCGTGTGAACCTTATGGGTGCGGGCCTGGAGGGGCACGACACTCCTGTGCTGACGGGGCGCACCGCCGCTATAGTCGGAGGCGGCAACACGGCAATGGACTCCGTGCGCACAGCCCGGCGTATGGGTGCGGAGCACGCCATCATAGTCTATCGCCGCAGTGAGGCCGAGATGCCGGCACGCCTCGAAGAGGTGCACCATGCCAAAGAGGAGGGAGTGGAGTTCATGACTCTGTTCAATCCGGTGGAGTATCTCGGCGACGAGAACGGCCATGTAAGGGCTATGCGCGTGCAGCGCATGGAGCTCGGCGAGCCTGACGCGTCGGGCCGACGGTCGCCGGTGCCTGTAGAGGGCGATATCCGCGAGATCCCGGTGGATCTGGTGATAGTGAGTGTAGGAGTCTCTCCAAATCCGCTTATCCCGGCCTCGATCGAGGGACTGCAGGTGAGCCGGCGCGGCACTATCGAGGTTGACGAGGAGTCGATGGAATCGTCGGTCGACGGTCTGTTTGCCGGAGGCGACATAGTGCGCGGTGGAGCTACCGTGATACTTGCGATGGGCGACGGACGCCGTGCGGCAGCCGGAATGGATGCCGCCCTGAAGCAGACACACTGACTTCGCCGCAATGCAACATAAGCCAGCAATACAAGATGTATTATATCTCGAAAAGAATAGAGATCTCGGGATCTCACCGCCTGGAGCTGTCGTATGAAAGCAAGTGCGCCAACATTCATGGCCACAACTGGATTGTTACTGTCTACTGCCGCGCCGAGACTCTCAATGCCGACGGCATGGTGTGTGACTTTACTCGCATCAAGGAGGATATACAGGGGCGGCTTGATCACCGTCATCTCAACGATGTGCTCCCTTTCAATCCTACGGCCGAGAACATTGCCCGCTGGATCACCGAGCAGATACCGGAATGCTACAAGACCATAGTGCAGGAAAGCGAGGGCAATGTGGCGGCCTACGTGCGCGATGATTGCGGCGACTGCATATTGTGATGTGAAGTATGGCGCTTAAAGTCAATGAGATATTCTATTCGCTGCAGGGCGAAGGGTTCTTTACGGGCACTCCGGCCGTGTTTCTGCGGCTGTCGGGGTGCAATCTGAAGTGTCCGTTCTGCGACACGCGCCACGAGTCTGGAGTACTTATGGACTTCCCGGAAATACTGGCCGGAATTTCGGAGTATCCGGCGCGTCACGTGGTGATAACCGGTGGCGAACCGGCGTTGCAACTCGATGCGTCGCTTGTCGACAGTCTGCATGATGCCGGGTGGTACGTCCAGGTCGAGACCAACGGCACTCTCCCTCTGCCGGATAATGTTGACTGGATAACCTGTTCTCCTAAGAAAGATCTCATTGCATGCGGGCGCGTCGACGAAATAAAACTGCTTTACATGGCCGACGGCCTTGACGGCGAGCGCATAAAGCGTTTCGGTGTGGTGCCGGCGCGGTGCTATTCGTTGCAGCCGTGTGACAGCTCGGCCGGGAAGCCGTATGAAGAGGGCGGGGCAGTGGAGCGTCGCAATAGAATCGTTCTCGAAGAGTGCATAGCTTGCATCAAAGCCAATCCGCAGTGGCGCCTCTCGCTCCAGACCCACAAGCTGCTTCACATCAGGTGACTCTTTTTTTGACGCGACACCACTGCCTCCCGTTTTGCCGCTGAACCGAAGTTTCTGGTGGGTCAGCTTGACTACCTGATCGTTGGCGTTTTTGTGAAAGACTCTTTATCTGATCAGAGAGTGATTTTTGCTGCGGTGGCTTGTCCACTTGTCAAAGACATGGTAACTTTGCAGCCACAAAACAATGCGAACAACAATGAGTCCGATTGATTACACACTCAACGAGGCCATCAGGGAGGCACAGCGATGTCTGCACTGCAAGGTGCCGGGCTGCAAGAAGGGTTGCCCGATCAGCAATGATATTCCCGAATGGATAGCGCAGCTTGCCAAAGGAAATTTCGGCAACGCAATGACCATAATAAACGCCCGCAGCAATCTCCCCGCCATATGCGGCCGAGTCTGCGGACACGAACGCCAGTGCGAAGGCAATTGTGTGCTCGGGAAGAAAGGAGAACCCATACACATAGGAAAACTGGAGCGTTTCCTGGCCGACTTCGACAGCGAAGCCGGATGGAGCCATGAGAATATCCCGGAGAAATCCCGCGGACGCGTGGCTGTGATCGGATCCGGTCCGGCCGGACTGACAATCGCAGGCGATCTGTCGCGACAGGGATTTGCCGTCGAAATTTTCGAAATGGAGGCCGAACCGGGCGGAATGCTGAAATTCGGCATCCCCGAATATCGTCTTCCCAAGGAAGTAGTCAGCCGCGAGATCAGTAAGATCGAGAAACTCGGTGTGAAAATACATCTCAATACCACTGCGGGAAAAGATTTTACAGTCGACGATCTTTTTGCCGATGGATTCGACGCAGTGTTTATCGGCACCGGCACAGGAGTGCCAAAGCGGCTTGATATACCCGGTATCGAACATCCGGGAGTACGCCAGGCTATACGCTTTTTACGTCGGGTAAGCCTCTATGAAAGCGGCTATATGTCGCGCGACGAAGTGGTGGTGGGCGACGGCGACCGCGTGGCGATCATCGGTTGCGGCAACACCGCTATGGACGCAGCCCGCACGGCATTGCGGATGGGAGCCAAGGAAGTGACCGTAATCTATCATCGCAATATAGATACAATGTCGGCATTGCGGGCCGAATACGACGACGCAGTGGAAGAGGGTGTCGGATTTCTATGGGACACCTCCGTAGTCGCCGTGAAGGGTGGCGAAGGCCGGCGTTTGCAATCCATCACCATCAAAACCGGAGACACATGCTCTGAACTGCCTGTCGACCGCCTGATACTCGCTATCGGATCGGTGCCCGCTTCGCGCATCATATCGACCACAGAAGGCATTGAAGTGAACGAACGCGGCTACGTTCTCACCCGCGATACCCCTTACGGCATGACCACGCGCAAGGGCGTGTTTGCCGGAGGTGATGTCACCGACCGCCCGGCGACTGTGGTTCATGCGATGCAGGACGCCAAAAACGTTGCCGAAGGCATTGCCCGATATATAGATGCGGTGAAGCTGATGGAAACGATAGAGTGACCTTTGGTTGCTGTCATTCAGTTGATTCGGTCGCGGTCGCGTTCACGTTTATGCGAAATCGACTTCCAGTAGGGATGTAATGTCTCGTCCGGCAATATATTAGCGATTTCGATGGGTTGCGAGGGCTCGATGGGGGCTCAATATTATCTGAGATAGGCAATGTTTTTTCAAAATACATTGCGTATATCAAAAAAAAGATATAACTTTGCACCGCAAAACCGCTAAAGGAAAGATGCCGGAGCGGTCGATCGGGACGGTCTCGAAAACCGTTGTACCCTTACGGGTACCCAGGGTTCGAAT
>CALHWU010000131.1 GCA_938039795.1 uncultured Muribaculaceae bacterium | reverse complement strand
ATGGAGTTATCAACAATTTCATATACCAAATGATGTAAACCCCGAGGCCCCGTTGAACCGATATACATACCCGGGCGGAGCCTGACGTGTTCTTTCGGCGAAAGAGTCACAATCGAATTTTCATCGTAGTCGTCGGGCGCGCCGGCTTCAGCCTGCGCCTCGCTGAAGTCGAGAGTGTCGTCTATGACTCTCTCGATCGCTTCGGCGCGTGCCTCCTCCTTGGCGTTGTTATGGTCGCCGGTCATTATTCTGCAGGTGAGGTTATCGGAGTTATCAGAGTTATCGGAATTATCGGAAGCGGATCATTTGAAAGCTGCTGTCATGCTCTCGAAAGCGACGCTCAGCCCCTCGGCATCCTTGCCTCCGGCCTGTGCGAAACCAGGCTGGCCGCCGCCGCCACCCTTGATGGCCTTGGCTGCCTCGCGGACGATCTGCGAAGCGTTCAGACCACGTGCGGCGAGGTCATCGGTCAGCATCACTGTGAGCAGCGGCTTGCCGGAGCCGTCAACTGTCGCTGCCACGAAAGCGGTCTCATTGGGCGACGCAGCTCTTACGCCGAACGCCACATTCTTGACCATGTCGGGCATGATCGGGCCGCGCAGAGTGGCCAACCGTATGCCGCTTCCGACAGTATCAGCTTTTTCGAGCACTGTCTTGGTCAGCGTCTGGGCGCGTTCGTTGAAGTAGTCCTCGACCTGTTTCTTAAGATCGGCGTTCTCGGCAATCGAACGGCGCAGGGCGGCCACAACGTCGGGCGCATTGCCGAGCATGCCGGCAAGCTGGGTCAGTGTCGAGGTCATGGCATCGGCGGCGTCCTCTACGGCACGGCCCGTGATGGCCTCTATACGGCGCACTCCGGCCGCGATGGAGCTCTCGCTGATAATACGTATCATGCCGATGTTGCCGGTATTGGCCACGTGAGTGCCACCGCAAAGCTCCACAGAGTCGCCATAGCGGATCACTCTCACCTCGTCGCCGTATTTCTCGCCGAAGAGTGCCATGGCACCCATTGCCTGGGCCTCCGCGATGGGCACATTGCGGTGCTCGTCGCGGCCGATAGCCTGACGCACCATCCGGTTGGCGAGGCGTTCCACCTTTTTAAGTTCCTCGGGAGTGACTTTCTGGAAATGGCTGAAGTCGAAACGGAGCACATCGGGGCTGACGTAGGAGCCTCGCTGCTCCACATGCTTGCCGAGCACCTCGCGGAGAGCGTGATGAAGAAGGTGTGTGGCAGTATGGTTGCACGAAGTAGCCTGGCGCGCCTCGGTGTCGATCGAAGCGGTCATCGGGACTGACGGATCTGCCGGCAGCGTCTTGGCAAGATGCACTGCCATGCCGTTCTCGCGCTTGGTGTCGTATATTTCAGTCACGCGGCCTTCTGAATCGGTCAGCGTGCCGCGGTCGCCCACCTGACCGCCCATCTCGGCATAGAAGGGTGTCTGTGAGAGCACTATCTGGTAGTACTCGCCCTTCTTCTGCTTCACCTTGCGGTAGCGCAGTATCCGGGTGGGCACCTCAGTCATGTCATAGCCCACGAATTCCGGCTCACCCTCGCTGACAGTCACCCAGTCGGTGGCTTCGGTGGCGGCGGCGTTGCGTGCACGCTCCTTCTGGGCCTGCATCTCCGAGTCAAACTCCTTATGGTCGAGAGTCATGCCCTTCTCTTTCAGTATAAGCTCCGTGAGATCGAGGGGGAAACCGTAAGTATCATAGAGCGTGAAAGCCTCTTTGCCGGAAATCTCGGTGCGGCCGGCGGCACGCGCTGCCGCCATGGCTCCGTCGAGCAGACGGATACCGTTGTCGAGAGTGCGGAGGAAAGCGTCCTCCTCCTCCTTGATCACTTTCATTATAAGCTCGCGCTGGCTCTTGATCTCGGGATATGCCTCCCCCATCGACTCGATGAGAGTGTCGATGAGCTTGTACATGAAAGCCTGCTTCTGGCCGAGGAATGTATAGGCGTAGCGCACGGCGCGGCGCAGAATGCGGCGTATCACATAGCCGTCCTTGGCATTGCCGGGCAGTTGCGAGTCGGCGATCGAGAACGCAATCGTACGCACATGGTCGGCGATGACGCGCATGGCTATGTCGACCTTTGCATCCTTGCCATATTCCATGCCTGAAAAGCGTCCTATAGTTTCGATCAGCGGCGTGAACACGTCGGTGTCATAGTTAGACGTCTTGCCCTGCAGGGCCATGCAGAGGCGCTCGAAGCCCATGCCGGTGTCGATCACCTTGGCAGGAAGAGGCTCCAGACTGCCGTCGGCCTTGCGGTTGTATTGCATGAACACGAGGTTCCATATCTCTATCACCTGGGGATGATCGTGATTGACGAGCTCGCGGCCCGGCTTGGCGGCGCGCTCTTCATCGCTGCGCAGGTCGATATGTATCTCCGAGCAGGGACCGCACGGACCCGTGTCGCCCATTTCCCAGAAATTATCATGCTTGTTGCCGTTGATGATATGGTCGGCGGGAAGATGCTTCTCCCAATAGCCCGCAGCCTCGTCATCGCGGGCCAGCCCCTCTTCGGGCGAGCCCTCGAACACTGTAGCATAGAGCCGATCAGGATCAAGACCAAGCACGCCGACGAGATATTCCCACGACCAGTCGATCGCTTCCTGCTTGAAATAGTCGCCGAACGACCAGTTGCCGAGCATCTCGAACATCGTATGGTGGTAAGTGTCCATTCCTACCTCTTCAAGATCGTTGTGTTTTCCACTGACACGCAGACACTTCTGCGAGTCGGCCACTCGACGGCTCTTGGGCGCGGCATTTCCGAGGATGATATCCTTGAACTGGTTCATGCCGGCATTGGTGAACATCAGCGTCGGATCATCCTTGATGACCATCGGCGCGGAGGGCACTATTTTGTGGCCTTTCTGCCGGAAAAACTCCTTGAATGACTCTCTTATCTCTTTGGCGGTAAGCTTCTTTTCCATTTGCTTTGATTATGCTTTCGTCTTGCTTTCTGTTTGCTTGGATAAACATTGACAGCGACCGCCTCGGGCACGACACCCGTCGGGCCGCATCATCGTGCAAAATTAGCGATTTTTTTTGGCATGACAATGCACTGCCACTGCTTTACAATCACCTTTATAACCACACCCACAGCTACAAAATACCGACAGACAGTCGCAGGAATCACCGGAACCCGACACCACGACTAAAATCAAGCCGGTCTCAACGAGAAAAAACTGTCTGAAAACCATGCAGTTTCACAAAGGTATAAAAAAAAATTACTCGTCATCACGACGAATAATCTTCTTACCTTAAATCTAATACCATGAAAAACTGGTGCAAAGTTACACACTTTTATTGACTCTTATGCTGTACAACATAAAAATCTCTGCTGATTTAACATTATTTAATGTTCGAAGCTTTATAAAAGCTGCTCTTGCCGGGACTAATGTGTATATGCTTATGTAATTTATATGACTTATGCTTCATATGACTTATGCTTCATATGTGACGAATGCATCCGTCACATCAATCACAGCAATCACATTAGTATCCCTGCTCTTTCCGGCGCGCACGGCTCATTGCCTCTCTGACTCCGCCGTCTGCTATAAAAACTGCCTCCAGCACCTTAAGCACTTTAGCGAGCATTGCATCCATCTGATGAATCAGCGTCAGCACGCTTGCCGGTTCAGAAGTCGAGGATGAGGCGGAGGTTGATCTGGCGGCGGGTCATGTAATTGGGGACGGCGTAGGAGATGCTGTTGACGTCGGTCACCCAGTAGTAGTTGCTGACGTTGGTGATATCAAACAGGTTGAACAGGTCGATGCCTGCCCAAAGACTCTTGACGAGGCGATGCGGACGTGAGGTGTCAGCAGTGATGATGCCATAGGCGAGTCCGAGGTCCACGCGTTTGTAGGGCGGGGTGCGGAAATAGCCCTCGTCGCGTGTACGGCCCGGGGCCGTGGTTATCAGACCGTCCATCAATACTCCGCGCAGACTCACTTTCAGACGCGGCACTCCGGGCACAAAGTCGGTGAAATAGACCGACAGATTGTAGCGGCGGTCGTTGGGGCGCGGCACGCTCCTGCCATGCAGCCTCTCGCGTGTATCCATCAGGCCGAAACTTATCCAGGAATCGCTACCTTCCACAAACTGACCGAACAGCTTGAAATCGACTCCGGCGGCATGTCCCGTCCCCTCGTTGCGCCCAAGATAGGTGACTGTAAGGTTCTCCACCTCATATGGATTGATGCGCGACAGAGCCTTGTAGTAAGCCTCCGCCGAGAATTTGAACGGGCGTCCGAAAGCGCGGAACGTGAAATCGGCGCCAATAAGAGCCTGCACCGACCGTTGCGCCTTGACATCGCGGTTGACGGCCGTCACATATTCTCCCGGAGCTATCTCATCTCTGACAAGCAGTTCGCGATAGAACGGAAGCTGATAATAGATGCCGCCGGCCAGGCGGAATGCCCACGAGGGCGCTCCGGCAGGAACCAGTCCGGCCTCTACGCGCGGACTCACAAGAAATTCTCCCGACATGGAGCGGTAAGTGGCGCGCACGCCGCCGGTGACGTTCCAGAAGCCGGCCGACGTCTGCCTCTGCCAGGTATCCTGCACCACGGCCGTCAGCAGATCCGTTGTAACCTTATGCCTGCCCCGCAGAGCGAAATATACACGCAGGGCGTCGGGTGATACGGGGAGGGAGTATCCGGCCGAGTCGCGGCGCTCCCACTGGCTGACGCTTCCCTCTGCGTCCTCGCGCTTATAGCCGAGACTGTAAAGCAGCCGGTGGGACGCCAGACGTGTCGTGCCCTGGAGCAAAGCCGACATGACCGATGCTTTCAGACGATTGCGCTGATGCTCGGCATAGCGTCCGGCCCCGAGTTCTGTTCCTGCCTGGTCGAGCCAGTATTCTCCTGATATATCGTATGCCACAAGTTCATCGGTGCGGAATCCCGACAACTGCAGGCTGACGTCGGTATTGCCTGACGCATAGCCGACCGTAGCGGCTCCGGTGAACGTATTGAAACGGTCATGCTCGCGACCGTCGAAATAGACTTTGAACCGGTGCGCATCGTTGAGCGTGCCGAAACTTGTCTGACGGTCGGCCGGCACGAAACGGTAGGTATTGAGATTGAGGTCGACAAACGCCTCGACACGCCACTTGCGCGAGGGATTCCACGACAGACAGCTCTGCCAGTCAAAAAAGTCGGGATCATACTCCCCTTTTGTATCCGAGGTTGAGAGCAGCGAATTGTTGCGTTTGTAGCGCACGCCATGAAGCTGGGCGAAGCGGCCGGAGCTCTGTCCGAGCGTCAGGGATCCGCCCATCATAGAGGCCATAAGCGATCCCTCAAAAGCCTCCGGACGCCTGTAGGCTACGTCGAGCACCGACGACATGCGGTCGGCATAGCGGGCCGCAAATCCTCCTGAAGAGAAACCGACCACACCGGTCATCTCCGGATTGACTATGCTAAGCCCCTCCGCCTGCTGACTGGCCACGAGCATCGGACGATAGACCTCCACACCGTTGATATACACCGTATTCTCGTCATACGAACCGCCGCGCACGGAGTAGCGGCCCGAAAGCTCCCCCGCTCCGGCCACTCCCGGCATCGTAGCGACCATAGCTTCCACACTGCCCCCGGTCGGGTCGCCGGCGCGCCGCCCGTATTCGCGGGCATCAAGACGCTCCATCGCGTCGGTGCGCTTGCGTATATCCGTGACAGTCACTTCGTCAAGCTCTTTTTCGTCGGGACGCATGCGCAGACTTATGACCATCTCGCCATGCGGATGCAGCAGCGTGCGGCGCTCCTCGCGATAGCCCAGAAGGCGGTATGACGCCCGCAGAGTGTCGGTGTCGGCCGTCGTCAGGCGATACAGCCCCTTGGCATCGGTCAGCGTTGCGCCACGTCCGGTGCCGAGACTGACGGTGACCCCTTCGAGCGGATCGCCGTTCTCGTCGGTCACACGTCCGCGAAGCACTACAGATGCCATCAGTTGCCCGATGGCAGCCAAAACGAGGGAAAATGTCAGGATCGATCGTAGCATACCCGAATAACGGACGCGCGCACGAAAAATTGTTGTAACTTTGCACTTTCAAACCACCACAACCTCACGCCAAATGAAGATCGCCATCGTTGGAACCGGATATGTAGGGCTCGTTTCGGGAGCCTGCTTCGCCGAAATGGGCTCGGATGTCACCTGCGTCGACATCGACCGCGCCAAGATAGAGGGACTGCAGCAGGGCATCATTCCGATCTATGAGCCGGGACTCGACGAGCTCGTGCGCCGCAACGTACGCGACGGACGCCTGCATTTCACCACATCGCTCGAAGATGTGATCAACGATGTGGAGGCAGTGTTCTCCGCCGTAGGCACTCCGCCCGACGATGACGGATCAGCCGACCTGACGGCAGTCAAGGCCGTGGCCCGCACTTTCGGACGCCACATCACCCGGCCCGCGATACTTGTGACGAAATCGACCGTCCCGGTGGGCACCTCGGTCATCATCCGCGACATAATCACCGGGGAACTGCGGCAGCGCGGCGTCGACGTGGAGTTCGAGCTGGCCTCGAATCCTGAATTCCTCAAGGAGGGCGCTGCGATAAAGGACTTCATGTCGCCTGACCGTGTGGTGATCGGCGTGGAGGGTCCGCGGTCGCGTGAGGTGATGGAGAGGCTTTACCGGCCGTTCCTGCTGCAGAACTTCCGCGTGATGTTCATGGACATTCCGTCGGCTGAAATGGCAAAATACGCCGCCAACGCGATGCTCGCCACGCGCATATCGTTCATCAACGACATCGCCAACCTTTGCGAACTGACAGGAGCCGACGTCAGCCAGGTGCGTCGCGCCATCGGCGCCGACACCCGCATCGGCAACAAGTTTCTCTATCCCGGCTGCGGCTACGGCGGATCATGTTTCCCCAAGGATGTGCGCGCCCTCATACGCACCGGCCAGCAACTCGGCTATCCGATGCGGGTCATCCAGGCCGTCGAAGCGGTCAACGACGAGCAGAAGCATGTCCCCGCCCGCAAACTGCGCCAGGCGCTGGGAGATCTCCGCGGCAAGCGGATCGCGCTGTGGGGCCTCGCGTTCAAGCCAGAGACCGACGACATGCGCCTTGCGCCGTCGCTCACACTGATCGACGATATGCTCGGAGAGGGTGCGACGGTGTGCGTGTTCGACCCCGTAGCCATGGACGAGTGCCGCCGGCGCCTTGGCGACACAGTGGAATATGCTCCCGACATGTATGCAGCCTGCATCGAAGCCGATGCACTGTGTGTGCTGACCGAATGGAAGCAGTTCCGCCTCCCCTCATGGCCTGCGGTGGCGCGTCTGATGAAAGGCTCCGCCGTAATCGACGGGCGCAACATATATTCGCCCGACGATCTTGCATCGGCCGGACTGGAAGTGCATGCAATCGGGCGCCCCTGACCGGAAGACAATGCCTTCAGGCTTAGGCCTTCACGGCAGATAACGTCATAACTGCGATTCCCCAAGAAGCTTAAGAGCCTCCTCGGCCGGAACTGTTATCGGCCGGCCTTCAGCGTCGGCAATGACTACCGTCTCGCCGAGCTTGGCCTTACGCTGATAGAGCTCCCGCTGGGCTTTAAGGATCCCGGCTGTGATTTTATCCGAAAGAATTATTTTCTCCTCTTCTGACATATCTCCTTTATTTCATTGAGTTTCGCCTCATTTACCGTAAACCCATTTTTAACAATCGGAATAGCCTTATTGCTATTATCATATAGCGACCAAAGGTCGACAATCGGCACATATATATATTAGAGGGCATTTCTGCACCCTCATTGGCAAAGTTAAGCTTTTTTTCGACAAATAAACTGACACCCGGGGGGATTTTCAGCACGGGAACGGGTGAATTCATGTCCATGCACGGCGGGGCAAGACGCAGGTCAGTGCTTGCCTGTGGCATGGCGGGCGATGGCTCCGGTCTGATCTACGGCATGGGCCACGCGGTGTACACCGGTTGGCTCATAACCGGGAGCCCACTTGGATACCTGCGACGGTTCACGCCCCTCGATCTGCCAGTCGAAAGGATAGAAATGGGCGGCGGGATTGCGCCACGACGGCTTGCGCTTTGAATAGACTATCAGCGGGATGGCCACGAAGAGAGCCACACCCACCGCGATGATTCCCACATACACGGCTGGCGATCCGGTAACGATCTGCGACGGGGGCAGGAAGCTCAGCACGAGGGCTGCCAGAGCGCCGAGGATGCCAAGAGTGCTTACCATTATCTCGCCCGCCTTGCCGCCCGGCACGCGAAATCCGCGCTTGCGCCCGGGGGCCGTGCGGCGGAGCCTGATGAAGGCCGCATAAATGATCAGCACCATTATCAGATATATTATGGTGGCCATCTGCGACATGATCTGATAGGCCGACTCCACCGTAGGGAGCACAATCAGCACGAGGCACAGCAGCGACACGAACGCTCCCTCGACAAGCAGCAGAGGCTTGTTGACTCCGTTTTTGTTCACTTTCTGAAGCCCGCGCGGCAGATAGCCCGACTGGGCCACCGCCATCAGACCGGTGGCAGGGCCGGTGATCAGCGCGCTTATCTGCCCGACAACGCCCACCATGATCAGCAGAGCCATTACGTTGCCCAGCCAGCCGAGACCAAACGAGGCCCACAGCCCTTTATAAGCCACGAGCAGCGACTGCAGCAGGTCGATATTCTGATTGGGCACCACCATTCCGATCACGAGAGTGCCCAGCGCGTACACCGCCACGATAATGATCATGGCCAGAAACACCGAGCGGGGATATTCGCGGGCCGGATCGCGCATGTCGTTGATATGCACTGCCTGAAGCTCGATGCCGGCATAGAAGAGGAATATCGAGGCGGCCAGCACGATCGTACCCATATTGCCGAAATCAGGGAAAAACGACACGTGGGCCAGATAGTCGGTGCGCCCCAGACAGGCGTAAACTATACCCAGCACAATCAATACAATACCCGGAATTATGGTACCCAACAGGCCGCCGCATGTGCTAAGCACGTTGGCCGACCGCTGCCCCCTGAAGGCGTTGAGCGTCGCAAGCCAGTACATCAGCATAGCCACCGCCAGCGTGTAATATTTATTGGAGGCAAGAGCCGTATCGAAGCTCTCCGGCCAGAATATGTAGGCCAGCGAGGCGGCTCCAAACATCAGCACCGTAGGAAACCATATCACTATCGTCTGCCATTCGAGATACATCGCCGTCCATCCCCAGCGGGGACCGAACGCCTCCGAGACCCACCGGTAGAGGCCGCCGCTCATGGTATACGTGGAGGCCAGCTCGGCGCACACCAGCGAGAACGGCAGCAGAAACACTATGGCTGCAAAAAGATAGTAGAATATCGACTGCACACCGTAGGCCGCCTCCGACGGCAGCCCTCGCAGACTCAGTATCGAGGTAGTGATGAGCACGGCCATGGCGCCCATTGTCAAGGTGCCTCTGGCAGTCGACATGATTTTCTTTCTTCCCGAGGGGGTGACGGGCGCCTCGGAGGCCCGGGTGGATCTGTTCATAGTATTCTCTGCGTGTTTTAGTCTACAACACCCTACGCCCCGTTGCGGTTCATGAGCTTCAGGCGTCAACAAAGAAGTGATGAATTTTGTAGTCAGTCAGCCGCAAAAGGTGTAATTTTGCGGTCGGAAAATTTCGACGGCATGAAAATAGTGCAATTTCTAAAGGACTGGACCCTCATCATAGCCATACTGGCCGGCATAGGAGGATATTTCGTTTATGTAAGCATACCGTGGCTCGCCCCGACCCACGCTCTGGCCCGTGAGGCCGTGGCCATAGTGCAGCCGCTGCTGATATTCGCCATGCTTTTCCTGACCTTCTGCAAAATCGATCCACGGCAGCTGCGTCTGCGACGGTGGCACCTATGGCTTCTGCTGCTGCAGTGCGGAGCTTTCACTGCCATAGCCCTGGCGCTGATCGCAATGCCAGGCAGCGGCCTGCGGGTAGTGCTCGAAGGGGCCATGATCTGCCTCATATGTCCCACAGCGACAGCGGGCGCCGTGATAACCCGCAAGCTGGGAGGCGATGTCAGCGGCATCACGGCCTATACCATACTCATCAACCTCGCCGCCGCTATGCTCATCCCCGCTCTGGTACCTCTGGTGCATCCCAACCCCGGGATGACGCTTTGGTCGTCGTCGCTGCTGATACTGCGCCGCGTCTTTCCGCTGCTTCTGCTGCCGCTGATTGCGGCCATGGCCATAAAGCACACCATGCCTCGGCTGGGCGAGCGTATCGGGCAGCTACAAGGCCTGACGTTCTACCTCTGGGCCGTGGCCCTCGCACTGGCCATGGCCGTGACCACACGAAGCATCGTGCACACCGACGTGGCTCTCTCCACTCAGCTGTGGCTCGTGGCTGTATCGCTGGCCTGCTGCGCCGTTCAGTTCTGGCTCGGCCGGAAAATCGGCATGCGCTACGGCGACAAAATCACCGCCGGACAGTCGTTCGGCCAAAAAAACACAGTGCTCGCCATATGGATGGGCTACACGTTCTTCACCCCGGTGACCGCCATTGCCGGAGGCTTCTACAGCATCTGGCACAATCTCGTCAACTCCTACCAGCTCTACCGCCACAAAAAACTCCACAACAACGACTGAAGAGCCCTCAACTATTCAGCAATCCCGCATCTGAAAATTCAATAAAAATAATTCCTTCATGGCAACTCCCATGGCAAATCCGCTGCTCGGAGGCATTATGGACGACATGGAAGCCTTTACGGAAGCCCGAAAAAAAGAGAATATCGAAACCATAATGATAAAACTTCAGCCATGAGACCCAGAAACAGAATGTTAATATTGATCGCGTCAATGATAATACCCCTATGGATGTCGGCACAACTGACGCTTGACCAATGCCTTGACAAAGCCACTACGAATTATCCCCTGATCAGACGATACCAACTGGTAGAAAACACCAAGGCTCTGCAGCTGTCGGACATCAACAAGGGGTGGCTCCCGCGCATCAGTGTCTACGCTCAAAGCACAGCTCAGAACGAAGTGCCTGATTTTCCCGACCCGCTCCGGAATATGATAAGCCAAAACGGTCAGAACTTCGATGGGATGGGGCATCTCCAGTACAGGCTCGGGGCGGATATCAGCCAGACAATATGGGACGGCGGAGCGGCGAAGGCGCTGCGAAGGATCCAACACGCCACTGCCGATGAAGCCGCAGCCTCGATAGCCGTAGGGCTGTATGCAGTGCGTGAAAGGGTAATCGACCTGTTCTTCGGCATATTGCTGATGGAGGAACAGATCTCCCAGAACAAAAATACGATAGCGCTGCTCGAAGCCGACCATCGGCTTGTCAGCTCAATGCATGTCAACGGCACGGCCATGCAGAGCGACGCCGACATGATAGAGGCGCAGATACTTACTATGAATCAAACTTTGACCGACGCGCTAAGCTCGCTCGAAAGCTACCGCGACATACTCGGAATATTCATCGGCGAGAACCTGGAGGATCTGTCGCTCGTGACACCCCGCGCCGACATGCCCGCCGACCTCATAACGCAACGACCCGAACTCAGACTGTTCGACGCCCGCATACGTCTTAACGAAGCCCGCAATGCTTTCTCCGACGCATCGCTGCGCCCAAAGGCAGGATTTTTCGCACAGGCGTTTTACGGATATCCCGGATTCAACAATTTCGAGAGCATGGCCACACGCGACATGTCGCTGAACCTGCTTGCAGGAGTAAAGCTGTCGTGGAACATCGATTCTTTCTATACCCGGAGTAACGCACGAAAGATGACCGCCGAAGCGGTAGCGGGTGTGAAGAACGACCGCGAAGTATTTCTTTTCAACAACCGCATGCAGGCCATAGCGCAGGCCGAAACAATAAACGGGTTGAAGAAAATCATAGCTGAAGACAGCCGTATAGTGGCTCTTCGCGGCAATGTGCGCCGGGCCGCTGAATCGCAGCTGAAAAACGGAGTCATCGACGCCACTGCCCTTCTCGCCAAAATCACCGACGAGAACCAGGCTCAGCTGACAGCCCGTTACCACAGGATACGGCTGCTCCAGAACATCTACAGACTGAAAAATACCCTCAACAAATGAAAGCTATCCATATAATCACATCGGTCATCGGCACCATGTGCGCCACAGCATGCCATTCAGCCACCGATTATGACGCCACCGGCATCTTCGAGGCCACGACAGTGACCGTAGCGGCAGAAACCACCGGCAAAATACTGTCGATCGACATCGCCGAGGGCGACAGCGTAATGGCCGGAGAACACATTGCCGTGATCGATACGGCCATACTCGTATTGCAGCACAAGCAGATCGCCAGCATGCAGCAATCGGCCGAATCATCAATACCTGACATCGCCTCACAACTCGGGTCGCTCCGCACCCAGATAGCACATCAGCGCAATGAATGCGGACGCCTCGGCCGCCTTCTCGCCGACGGCGCCACAACCCAGAAGCAATACGACGATGCCCATGCCCTGCTCCGTACGCTGCAAGGGCAACTCGACGCACAGCTGTCGACTCTCGGCAAAAACCGCAGCTCCATAGCCGACAATGCGGCCGCCCTGCAGTATCAGCGCGAACAGATAGCCGAGCAGATAGAGAAAAGCGTCATCACCTCTCCCATCACGGGCACCGTGATGATAAAATATGCCGAACCGGGCGAGTTCGCCACTCCCGGCAAGCCGCTATGCCGGCTCGCAGATCTCGGCAACATATATCTCCGGAGCTATTTCACCGCCTCGCAGCTTGCCGGCATCCGTATAGGACAGCGGGTGACGGTCATCGCCGATTTCGGCGGCGACGAGCAATATGAATACCCCGGCACGATCACCTGGATCGCCGAAGAGAGCGAGTTCACACCCAAGTCGATACAGACACGCGACTCACGCGCCAACCTCGTATATGCCGTGAAGGTATCGGTGAAAAACGACGGCCGGCTCAAGCTCGGCCAGTATGGAGAGGTCAGGCTATGACTGCGGCTATTGCCACTGAAGGCCTCACGAAAAGCTACGGCAGCCTGAAAGCGCTCGACAATGTCAGCCTCAACATAGAGCCTGGAGAGCTCTTCGGACTCATCGGGCCCGACGGAGCCGGCAAAAGCACACTTCACCGTATTCTCGCCACACTGCTTAAACCGGATGCAGGGATTGCCACAGTGCTGGGCCTCGACGTAGTGCGCGATTATCATCAGCTCCGCGACCGCATCGGCTACATGCCTGAACGGTTCTCGCTTTATCAGGACATGACGGTGATGGAAAACCTGCGTTTCTTCGCATCGCTTTTCGGCGTGAACATCTCCGACAGCTATCCGCTGATCGCTCCGGTATTCCGTCAGCTCGCGAAGTTCCCCGACCGCATGGCTGGCAAACTGTCAGGAGGCATGAAGCAGAAACTGGCCCTGAGCTGCGCACTGATCCACCGCCCTGAGATACTGCTGCTCGACGAGCCCACGACTGGAGTGGATGCCGTGTCGCGCAGCGAGTTCTGGGACATGCTCGGCTCTCTCCGCGAAAAAGGGATCACCATAATCGTATCCACTTCCTACATGGACGAGGCCACACGATGCGGCCGCATAGCGGTCATCGACAAAGGCCGAGTGCTGGCTGCCGGCACTCCCGACGCCCTGACACGGCATATGCGCGGCCGACTCTACGACGCCGTGGCTTCCGACATGTTCGGGCTGCTGACATGTCTACGGAAGATGCCAGAGATCATCGACTGCTACACCTTCGGCTCCACGCTCCACCTCAACACTACCGACCGCTTCGACCCCGCCTGGACGATCGGGCGCCTAAAGGCCGAGGGGATCGCCGACGCCAGGATATTCCCGGCCACGCCGGAAATAGAGGACATTTTCATACAACTCACCCGTGATGATGAAAAATGAATCACCCTATGCAATAACCGTCAGCGGCCTCACCAAGCGCTTCGGTTCATTCACGGCCGTCGACCATATATCGTTTGACGTGGCCCAAGGCGAGATCTTCGGCTTTCTCGGCGCAAACGGAGCGGGAAAGACCACCGCGATGAGGATGCTCTGCGGCCTCAGCAGACCGACGTCAGGCACCGGAATGGTGGCCGGATGCGATATCCGCACAGAGCCCGAGGCGATAAAACGGCATATCGGATACATGAGCCAGCGGTTCTCGCTCTACGAAGGGCTCACCGCAGGCGAGAACATCAAGCTGTTCGCGACCATCTACGGCATGACCGACAGCGCCATCGCCCGGGCGACAGCCGATATTTGCAGCCGGCTCGACATGTCCGACATGCTCTCTACCCTCGTCAAAGAGATTCCAATAGGCTGGAAACAGAAGCTCGCTTTCGCCGTATCCACCATCCACCGGCCCGGGATAGTGTTTCTCGACGAGCCGACAGGGGGCGTCGATCCCGTGATGCGCCGGCGGTTCTGGGAAGAGATCTATCGTGTCGCGTCAGAGGGCATGACTGTATTTGTCACCACACATTATCTCGACGAGGCAGAGTATTGCGACAGAGTATCAATAATGGTCGACGGGAAAATCGCGGCCCTTGACTCACCTGCGGCCCTGAAGAGCCGTTACGGGGCCGCGACAATGAATGAAGTGTTCAGGACAGTCGCCAAAGATGCGACAAGAAGCAAATGACACCGGCATGACAATACTGCGATCACTCATAAGAAAAGAAGCGCTCCACATCGTGCGCGACCGGCGCACGATGGTCATCACGCTCGTGATGCCTGTCGTGCTCCTGCTGCTGTTCGGATTCGCAATCTCCACGGAGGTCAACAACTTCAGGACAGTTGCTGTCGTCGACAGGCACAACGATCACACGCGCGACATCATAGAACGCCTTCAGGTCAATGACTATTTCAACTTCGTCGAACTTGTATCCGACAGCGAAGTGGAGCGGATGCTCCGTGACGGTGAGACCGAGGCGGCGCTCTATCTCCGCACCGACGGCGGACAGACGAAAGCCCATATCGTTGTCGACGCCTCCAATCCCACGTCGGCCCAGGCGGCTGCCGCCTACCTTCAGAGCGTTACGGAGGGAAACGTGGAGACTATCGCCGTCACCTATACCCTGTACAATCCGCAGATGAAGAGCGCCTACAACTTCGTGCCCGGAATCATGGGCATGATCTTCATACTCATCTGCGCCATTATGACCTCTGTATCGATAGTAAGCGAGAAAGAGAACGGAACAATGGATCTGCTGCTCGTATCGCCGGTAAAACCGACCACAATAATCATCGGAAAACTGGTGCCATATTTCGCGCTGTCGTGCATCATACTTGCCATTATGCTCCTGATGGCCTATACCGTGCTCGGGCTTCCTGTATCGTATTCGGTCATAACCGTAGTAGCGCTGTCGCTGCTCTACGTCATCCTGTCGCTGTCGGTCGGGCTGCTGGTGTCCACACTCGTCAGCAATCAGGTGTCGGCACTGATCGTGTCGGCCGTACTGTTCATGCTCCCGGTGATAATGCTCTCCGGCATGATATTCCCCGTCGACAACATGCCCGCTGCGCTGCAATGGATATCATGCGCCATTCCGGCCCGATGGTATATCTCGGCCATGCGCAAGCTCATGATACAGCGGCTTGAATTCAGTCATGTAATCCGGGAGTTCACCATATTGACGGGCATGACGGCCGCACTCCTCGCCATCGCTATAGGAAAATTCAGATCCAATCCCTGACGCAAGATGAATACCCGGATACTCCGCGCCCTGCTCCGCAAGGAGATAAGCCTGCTGAAGCGCAACCCGATCATACCGAAAATGATTTTCGTCATGCCCGTGATGGTGATGCTCGTGCTGCCGCTTGTGGCCACGCTCGACGTCAGAAACATCAATATAGCCGTGGTCGACAACGACCGCAGCCAGCTGTCGCGGCGGATTGTGGCCGACATGGATGCGACCGACAGGCTTACGGTCGAAGGGATATATGGCAGTCATCACGAAGCGATCGGCGCTATAGAGCGCGGCAGGGCCGACGTGGCGCTCACCATACCGCCCCACTGGGCGAGAGACATGTCGCTGATCGACGTGGAGACCAACGGCGTCAATGCCACCAAGGGAATGCTCGGCGCCCGCTATGTATCGGCATCCGTAGCCGCCACTCTTGCACAATCGGCGCGTCAGCAAGGATCGGAGGCAGCGCACAGGAGCGCAGCTACGACTGTGGCCTACCGCTACAATCCGACCCTCGACTTCCGCAACTTCATGATCCCCGGGCTGATGGTGATACTGCTCATAATTATATGCGGATTTCTCCCGGCCCTGAGCCTCGTGAGCGAAAAGGAGAGCGGCACTATAGAGGCGATGAACGTCAGCCCGGTCGGACGGCTGACGCTGGTGATGTCGAAACTGATCCCCTACTGGATCGTCGGCATGCTGATCATCACCGTCGGCATGCTGATCGGATGGGCTGTCTACGGGCTGCGGCCCCTGGGGAGCGTCGGAGCCATATATCTGGCTGCGGCGCTGATGACCCTGACGATGTCGGGGCTCGGCGTAGCCGTGGCGGCCCGGTCGTCGACGATGCTCCAGAGCGTGCTGGTGATGTTCGCGCTGATAGTCGCGTTCCAGCTGATGGGAGGCCTCGTCACTCCGATCAGCTCCATGCCCCGGTGGGCGCAGGCCATCACCTACGCCATCCCGCCGCGATATTTCAACGAGATCATCCGCGCCATCTATCTCAAAGGCGCCACGGTGGCCGACCTGTGGACGTCCTACCTGCCGCTCGCCGGCCTGGCCGCCGCCACATGCCTGCTGGCGGCCCTGACCTACAGCAAGCGCTCCTGACGGGCCCCGCGGAGCTCACTTGCGCTCGAAGCGGATGTAGCTCTGCGCTATGGGGCGGTAGTCGGGGTCGGTCCAGAGCGTGCTCGATATCATCAGATCGGCGCTTATACGGTTGCATGCGATCGGCACATTGTGGAGGCGACACTGACGCAGAAGCATCTGTATGTCGGCCTCATGGGGCTGCGGATTGAGATCGTCGATCAGAAACACGGCCATATCTATCTCGCCTCTGACCACCATGGCTGCAATCTCGGCGTCGCCACCCATCGGCCCGGAGTTCATGCACTCTACGCGGGCATCGATGCCCTCGGCTTCAAACGCTTTCTTGACCAGACCTCCGGTAGTGCCGGTGCACACGAGGCGGTGACGCGACAGATACCGTGCGTGGCGTTTCACCCAGTCGACCATATCGGCCTTACGGTGATCGTGGGCCACAAGAGCTATTGTCAGTACTTCTTTCATATCAATTGTCAGATTATACTATTGAAAAAACGCCGGGTGGAGCTGTCTGTTCACTGCCGCGACCGCCGGCGGAGGAGGCGCGCCCTCACTCCACAAACCCGTAGCCGTAGCCCGAACGCGTGACGATATGGCGCCCGTACTGGCCGATCTTCTGGCGGATACGGGTGATATTGACATCGATCACGCGGTCCACCACCACCACCTCCTCGGGCCAGATCTCGCTCAGGAGCTGGGCCCGCGAGAACACCTGTCCGCGGTTGGCGAGCAGTTTATACAGTATCTCGAACTCCTTTCGCGGCATGCGCACCTCCACGCCGTCGACCGTGCAGACGCGCGTGCGCGACGATAGCCGCAGCCCCCCGAACGCCACTACGCCGTCAGTGTCCTCCGCCGCAGCCGGAGAGGACGCCCCCGCG
>CALHWU010000130.1 GCA_938039795.1 uncultured Muribaculaceae bacterium | reverse complement strand
TCCTGTCCGCTGTGACCTACAGGGTTGAGGTAGCTGCCGTCGGCCAGGCTGAAAGCCATTACGCCGGCACCGGCGGACGTGGCGCCGTTTATTATGACGCTGCCGCTGTTGCGCACGAGGGCGAGATCGTCGGTCACCGTTATGGCCCACTGGCTGCCTACGAGCGAACTGTCGTTGGTGGCGAGGGGCACGTAGGTGATGGTCTTGCCCAGATCGCTCACCTTGAGCTCCGTGGGGCTTGATATGGCCGTAGCCACATCGATCACTCCGGCTTCGCGGCTCTCATGGCTGCCGCAGCCGGCAAGCAGTGCGCCGGCTATGGCGGCTCCTGCTGTCTTGATTGCTTTGTAATGCATTATTGAATTGATGGCTTATTATTGCAACTGTTGTAGGGGTGTCATTCTGTCACAGGATATTTCCTGTAGTACTCCTCGAGAATGGTGGCGATATTGAAATAATAGGTCGCCGTGGAGCCGTCGGGCTTCTTGGCGGAAATAAGCTCGTAATACGGCTCGAAAAATATATGTTTCTCGGCCACGAGTCCCATGGCGTTGAGCAGCACGTATTCGTGCTCGGGCGAGATGACCACCCAGGCGTTCTCTTCGTCCATGCCGGTGCCCGACGACACTATGGCCATCAGTATGAAGTCGAGTTTATACTGCCAGATTTTTGCGAGATTGCGTTTCCCCTTGGTCTTGAGCGCCGATATGAGGTTCATCATGTGGCGAAGATCGAAAGGGTTGTTTTCGAGCGCTTTCTCGGAGTATTTGATGACGGAGTCGCATTCGCCGCGGGTCCATTCGCGACGGTTTATGAGATTTTCGGCGTCGGGTTCGAAGGCTTTCGGACGATAGGGATTGTAGTCCTCCTGAAACATGTATCCGAAGTAGAGGTGACGGAATTTGTCGAGCTTCATCAGGGTGTCGTTGCGCTGATACTCCTCCATGAGCCTCGGATAATAGTAAGGTGAATGGCGGTTGTAGGTGGCCGCCTGTATGGCTTCGAGATCGGGCGCCTCGGTCTTGAACTTCAGGTCGTCGGCGCCGGGACGCGAGGCTCCGGTGACGATGGCCGTCAGCAGGGCCGCTGCGGCGATTATGCAGTTGCGTAGATGTTTCATTTGGCAAGTTCGGGATAAGAGATTCGTGAATGGTACATCGTGCGCAGGCGCGATGCGAATGTTTCCTTGATGATGCTCACGTCGCGGAACGACAGCGGCGAGTCATCATGGAGCCCCTCGGCGATCTGTCCGTCGATGATGCGGTTGACGAGAGCTGAGATAGCCTCGGGAGTATGCTCGCTCAGGCTGCGCGACGCGGCTTCGACGGCATCGGCCATCATGAGGATCGAGGTCTCGCGCGAACGCGGGTTGGGGCCGGGATAGGTGAAGAGATCCTCGTCGGGTGTCTCGTCGGGATGCTCGTTGCACCAGGTGTTGTAGAAGTAGCGGGCTTTGCCGCGGCCGTGGTGCTCCGAGATGAAGCTGCGTATGACTGCCGGCAGCTTCTCTTTCTCGGCGCGGCGCAGTCCGTCGGTCACATGGCCTATGACGATGCGCGCGCTCTGGGGGGCCGACAGTGAGTCGTGGGGATTGACTCCGTGCTGGTTTTCGGTGAAGAATGCCGGATTGTCGATCTTGCCGATGTCGTGGTAGAGCGCGCCGGCCCTGACGAGAGTCACGTTGGCTCCGATGCGGTTCGCGGCAGCCGAAGCGAGATTGCTGACCGCCATGGAGTGCTGGAACGTGCCCGGGCACTCTTCAGAAAGCTCGCGCAGGGTGGGATTGTTGATATCGGAAAGCTCCACGAGGGTAACTCTCGAAGTGAAGCCGAACATCTTTTCGAGAATGAAGATCACTATGTAGGCGAACGATATCAGCACGGAGTTGACTCCGAGGAAACCTATGGCCCGGAGCGATATGCTTTCGAGAGTGCCGTTGTGTATAAGCTCTATAGCTATGTAAGTGACGGCATAGGCCACGAATATGAGCATCGCGGTGCGTATCAGCTGTGAGCGCCGCGAGAGTTCTTTGGTGGAGGTGATCGCCACCACTCCGGCTATATACTGTAGGAAAATGAGTTCGAGAGCCGACGGAGCGATAAGGGTGGTGAGCAGCACGGCGATGAGATGGGTGTAGAAAGCGGTGCGCGAGTCGAGAAACACCACCAGTACGAGCGGAATGATCGTGAACGGCACGATATAGAGTCCTGACGTGAGCGCGCGTCCCATGGCAAAGGCAAACAGCGTGAAGGCCACGAGCAGCGACATCACCATCAGCACGGTGCGTCGCGATTCATAATAGTCCCTGCGGAAGAAGAACAGATATGCGTAGAGCCCGCCGTAAAGGAGCATGACGAACATCACCTGACCGATGACCGGATAGTAGTCGTAACGGTCGGAGCCGAGTCCTCGCTGGCTCATGAGCTGCTCGTAGGTGTTGAGGAGGGTGTAGAGTCGGGGCGTGACGATGTCGCCGCGATCCACTATGCGTTCGCCTTTCTGCACTACCCCTACCGGAGCCATCGCCCGCTGGATCATATCGTCGTGCAGGCGGGCCGTCTCCAGACTGTCGACGGTGATGTTGGGTACGAGTAATTCGGCCATGCGGGTGGCTGACAGGGCGTTGCGCTGCCGGTCGTCGTGGATCGAGCTGTCGAGCCTGGCATAGGCGCGCCGGGGCGAGAGGTAGCCTGATGTGGCGATGGATATCGCCACGTTGTCGTGGATGAGCCGCGCCCTTGGAAGCCGCCCGGCAGCGATGGCCTCATACAGCGTGGTCTCCACCACGCCGTTCTCGTAGATGCTTCTGGCTTTGGCGAGCAGGGAATTCCGTTCGAGCGGCGAGATGGTTGTCGCTATATCTGGAGAGTTGAGGCGGGTGGCGAAGGCCGCTATCGCGTTTTTCTCTGTGTTGAGGTCGCGTTTCAGCGCCGGCTCGAATGTGGCCTCAAGGCTGTCGCGGAGCTGCCTCGCGCTGATCGAGTCGAGGTAGACGGGTATGTCGAACGGGGCCGTCAGCAGCGAGTATGACCACGGGCGGTTTATTTCATAGGAATAATGGCGTCCGTCGGATCGCGGCAGGAAATATACGGTCAGAAATACTGCGGCGGCGAAAACTCCCCACCGCAGCCATTGGGAGAGACGGTCGGATGTATCATTGGATTTCATCAGTCGGTAGTCATCTTATCGGGTTATTCAGGAGAGTCGGCCACTCTTGAGGCGTTCTGCACTCCCTTGATCTTTTTTACTTTCTGGCACAGCTCGCTTACGGCTCCGGCATCGCTTACAAGCACGGTGAGCGAACAGCCGAACACCTCGTTGTCGGTGTCGATATGCAGGCTGCGTATGTCGATGTTGAGCTGGTTGGATATCATCTGGGTGAGTTCCTGCAGTATGCCGTGACGGTCGACCCCCTCGATGCGTATCTCGGCGAGGAATTTCTGCCTGACCTGCTCCCAGCGGGTGCTTACGATGCGCGGCCCGTAGGTGGCCTTCAGCACCTGTGCGCGCGGGCATGTCAGCGAGTGGAGTTCCACCTGCCCCTGATCGTTGACGAAGCCCATTACGTCGTCGCCGGGGATCGGATGGCAGCAGTCGGCCACTACGTAGTTGCGTTCGGTGTCGGTGCAGCGCAGTGCGTAGGTCTGCTTCATGTCGATCTTTTCGGGCGTCACTATGGTGACTTCGGGCTGCTGCGCCGAACGCTTTATGCGGAATAGCTTGGAGAGGAGCGATTTCTCGGTCTTGGGCGACTCCTTGAGTATGTAGCGCGAGAGATCGATGGCGCCCTGGCCGAGTTTCATGTAGAGGGCGTCGCGCGAGGGGAGATGGTAATAGGCGAGCATCTTGGTGACGATCTCGTTGGTGGCCTCCACCTCGCGTTCCTTGAAATATTGGTCGAGTATGGCCTTGCCGTTGTCTATCACCGGCTGCTGCACTCGCCTGAGGGCCGCCTTGAGGCGCGTACGTCCCTTTGCGGTGGCAAGGAAGGGGAGCCACTCCTCCTTGGGGGTCTGGCTCTGCGAGGTCAGCACCTCCACCTGATCGCCCGACTGCAGACGGTGGCTCAGGGGCACCAGTTTGTGGTTGACCTTGCCGGCTATGCAGTGGCTGCCGATCTCCGAGTGGAGCTCGAAAGCCACGTCGAGCACCGACGAGTCGGCCGGCATGGTGATGAGTTTCCCTTTGGGGGTGAATACGGCGATCTCCGAGGCGAAGAGGTTCATCTTCAGCGTGTCGAGGAAGTCGATGGCGTTGGGGTTGGGATCGTCGAGTATGTCCTTGATGGTGCGGAGCCATTCGTTGAGCTCGCTTTCCTCGTCGCTCTCGCCGCTCTTGTATTTCCAGTGGGCTGCGAAACCTTGTTCGGCAACGTCATTCATCCGTTCACTACGAATCTGGACTTCAATCCATTGTCCGTTGTTACCCATCAGAGTGACGTGCAATGCCTGATAACCATTTGCTTTAGGATGGCTAACCCAATCGCGCAAACGGTCCGGGTGGG
>CALHWU010000129.1 GCA_938039795.1 uncultured Muribaculaceae bacterium | reverse complement strand
CGACTTATACCCCAAAATTCGATGTCTTCAAATTTTTGTCATGTACTTAAAGTTCAAGGAATGTATCATTGCGATATCCATCCGGATTCTTTCGCCTCTTTAGATGCGATAAGTACATGCCGAATGCCTCATCCATATCTTATAGTCGTTCATCAGACGGCTCGGCTTCAAGATAATGCTGTGATCTTTCACAATGTGACTATTGGGGTGATTGAAGATGGATCTGCTCCTCATGCTGCACAATTAGGGAAAAATGTATATATCGGGACCGGAGCAAGTCTATTGGGTAATATGAATATCGGAGACAATGTAAGAATTGGAGCTAACTCGCTGATAATTAAAAAAAACGTCCCATCGGATACTACCGTTGTCGGTTTATATAAATAAATCTATGAAGATAGCCATAGACTGTAGAATGATCCGTTGTAGTGGGATAGGTACATTTATCCAAGGGGTGTTGCCTCATATTATACAGTCGGATTCAAATGAAATTCTGCTAGTTGGAGATATCCGTGATCTTGAATGCTACTGGAAAGAAAATGTAAGTTTTCAAGACTGTACAATACCAATTTTCAGTCTGAAAGAATTATTCAGATTTCCGGTCGAAAGAATAAATCAATGCGATGTGTTCTTCTCGCCCAATTATAATCTGCCATTGGGCGTGAAAATTCCGATAGTTTCGACTATCCACGATGTGATATTTTTAGATGTTGATAATCTTTGTTCTGATTTCGGTAAATTGATTCGCCATGGATTTTTGAAATATGCTATATCTAAATCAGATAGGATCATTACACCTTCAGAATTTTCAAAATCAAGGATCAAGTTTCATTTTTCAACAACGAAACCTATAACCGTATGCTATAATGGACTTAGTGAAAAAGTAAAAGAATTTACGGCACAAAATTGTCCAAACACACCAAAAGATGAATATATAGTATTCGTTGGGAATATCAAAAAACATAAAGGTCTTGAAACTCTGGTAAGTGCTTATAATCTGGCAAAAAAAAGAGGGTTGCACAAAAAACTCTTTATAGTTGGAAATAAAGATAATTTTAAGACTGCTGCCGATTTTAATATGTCTCTCGAAAATGAAAGTATCGTCTTTACAGGGTATTTGGATGATGAATCTTTGTTGAGTACAATTCATAATGCCAGTGCTCTGATTCAGCCGTCACTTTACGAGGGTTTCGGTATCCCTCCACTGGAAGCGATGGCATTGGGTACTCCGGCTATCATTTCAGATATACCAGTCTTTAAAGAAATATATGAAGATTATCCGGTCAGTTTTTTTCATGCTGGGGATGTTAATGATTTAGCTAATGCCCTGTTGATGGATTTACAAAAGATCAATCTCGATAAAAGTCTGATAGAAAAATATACATACCAACAAACGGCCCAAACCATTATTAAGGAATTGCAGTCTGTTTAACTTCTTGGATCCCAATTCTACCGATTATTAATTCTGTCGTTTTTTTAATTTTAATATGCAATGAAAGTATTACATATTGGTAAATTTTATTCACCCATAGAAGGTGGAATAGAATCAATAAATCGTTTTGTTGTTGAATCTTTGAGAAAATATCAGCAAAGGATATTGTCATTCAACGACGAGAACAGATCCAGTGAAGAAGATATTGATGGTATTCCAGTTGTACGTGCATCAACAAAAGGTGTTTTTGCAAGCCAGCCAATATCTATGAAGTATTATTGGGAATTACGGCGCAATATTAGATTGTTTAACCCGGATGTTGTGCACTTCCACTATCCTAATCCTCTTGGAGCATTGTATCTTAACATGTTGATTGGAAAAAAACGCAAGTTAGTGGTCCATTGGCATAGTGATGTGGTAGCGCAGAAATTTCTTCATCGCTTTATAAGCCCGATAGAACATCGTCTTCTGAAAAGAGCAGATGTAATTATAGCTACAAGTCCTAATTATGCAGAAAGTTCAGAGGCTCTGCAACGTTATAAGGATAAGGTGGCAATTATTCCATGCTCAATTAATGAAAACAAATTTCAGTTGAAGGACGGAGACGAAAGCAAAATTACAGCTTTGAAATCAAAATATGGTAATAAACCGATCTTATTGTTCGTAGGCCGACATGTTGAATATAAGGGTTTGGAATATCTACTGGAAGCCGAAAAATATATAAAGCATGAATGCGTTTTGTTGATAGGCGGACAAGGGCCCCAGACTTCTCTATTGAAAAATAGATTTCACTCTTCGCGCATTCATTGGCTTGGTCGGCTTAATGATGAGGAACTCAGTATTTATTATCATGCTGCCACCATCTTCACATTTCCTTCTATTACTAAAAATGAGGCATTTGGAGTAGCATTGGCCGAAGCTATGTATTGTTCAACACCTCCCGTTACCTACACGATTGATGGCTCTGGCGTTAATTGGGTTTCTGTCAATGATATCACTGGGCTGGAGGTGGAAAATAGAAACATAAAAGTATACGCGTCGGCAATAGATACTCTGTTAGAGGACAAAAACCTTCTAAATAGACTTGCGGCAAATTCACAAAAACGAGTCCGTGATATGTTTACGGGTCATATTGTTTCGGAACAGTACAAACGACTATATCAATCGTTGGAAACACAGACACATGTAATAGCTCGATAAGCGATGGTATAGTTCAATAATAACGACATTACAATTCCTTTTATAATTCGATTTCCGGCTATAGGCGTGATGTCTGGGCCGGAATTTTTTTTGGGGGGGGAAAGGGTAGCTTCAAGTTGAAACCCGGAACTAAATGAGAAATCCCGCAGCCGAGGGGCAGCGGGATTTTTTGTGCTCGAAGCGGGACTCGAACCCGCACAGCCGCAATGGCCAAAGGATTTTAAGTCCTTCGTGTCTACCATTCCACCATTCGAGCATGGGAGGGACGGGAGGAGGCGTTTGCTCGTGCAAAGTTAGGTGTAAGTTTGCTAATTTGCAATAAACGGGGTGGTTTTTCGCGAGTCAAAGAGTCTTTTTCGGCGGTTTTTCGCTGGGGGAGGGGGCGTTTTTCGCGGGTTTTCGTTAATTTCGCATGAAAGAATAAACGATAGTGCGCACGATGAGCAAGAATTTTTCTGAAAAGTTGTCGGAGGGCCTGACGGCTGCGGCGGAGTCGACTGTCAGCCTAGCGAAGCTGCTGATGCAGTCGCGCCGATGTCGGTGGGCAATGAAAAAACGGACCGCCAAGAGGGCGGCGAGCAATAGCGCCGCGGACAGCAATCAGGACGGCGATGGCGATATGCGGGGCCGTGAACTGGTGGTGCTCGGCAACGGGCCGTCGCTCAACGATCTGCTGCGGGGTGACCGCAGCGTGCTGCGAGGACGCGATCTGCTGGCTGTGAACTTTGCGGCGCGTACGCCGGAGTTTTTCGAGCTGCGTCCGCGCTACTACGTGATGGCCGATCCGGTGTTTTACGGTGCGACGCCCGATGGGAATGTGGCTGATCTGCGCGAGGCTCTCGGGCGGGTCGACTGGAAGATGACGCTCTTCGTGCCGTTCGGGGCCGATGCGTCGGCCTATGCCGGCAACGGACATATTGCTGTCGAGCGGTTCAATTTCCTGGCGGTCGACGGGTGGCGATGGATTCAGCGGTGGGCCTACGGCCGCGGCCGGGGGATGCCGCGGCCGCGCAATGTGCTGATTCCGTCGCTGATGATCGGGCTGTGGCTGGGCTACGAGGTGATATACGTGGCGGGGGCGGATCATTCGTGGATGCGCACGATCGAGGTGGATGAGGAGAACCGTGTGGTGAGCGTGCAGCCGCATTTCTACGATGACAATGCCGAGGAACAGCGGCGGGTGGCGTCGGTCTACCGCGGCGTGCGGCTTCACGAGGTGGTCTACAGTTTCTATCTGGCTTTCAGGGGGTATCATGCGATACGCCGGATGGCCGATGAGCGGGGATGCCGGATTATAAACGTCAGCTGCGGCAGCTATATCGACGCTTTCGAGCGCGGAAGCCTCGAGGGGGCGCCGCCGTCGGAAAGATGATCAGCCGCGGCGCATGATGACGCTCGACATGCGTCCGGAGGCGACGCCGAGACGCCGCGCGGAGAAGAAGCGGTCGTGACAGCACCGTGTGCACTGCGGAGGCATGGCGATGGCTTCGGCACGGACTCCCGCATCGATGAGCTGCGCCCGGATAAGGGCGGCGATGTCGGCATGCGGACGGGCGCCGGGCGCGGGATGGCTGACGAACTGCGCAGGGAAACGTGAGGCGATTTCGGGGGAGGTCTCGAAGCAGTCGGGACAGATGGCGGGCCCCATGGTGGCTATGATGCGGCGCGGGTCGGCTCCGAGAGCGGCCATGGCCCGGAGCGCGTTGAGCGCTATTCCGCCCACGGCGCCGCGCCATCCGGCATGGACGGCGGCAATGACGCCGCCCTGCGGGTCGTTGAGCAGCAGGGGGGTGCAGTCGGCCGTATGGATTACCAGCGCCACGGCAGGAAGCGGCGTAACGAGCGCGTCGACATCCTCAAGCGACGGCATGGCATCAGGGTCGGCAATGACCGCTACGTTGACCGAATGGGTCTGGCGGGGTATAATCATCCGTCCGGGCGAAATGGCAAGATGCACGGCAAGCGCTTCGCGCGAGGCGGCTACGTGGGCCGGGTCATCACCCGTATAGTGGCAGCAGTTGAGGCCGTCGTAGGGATCGTCGGCGCGCGTGCATCCCCTCAGAGTCGAGAATGCTGCGACGCCGGGCCCGGCATCGAGGCCGACGGTCTCAATCATTGCCTATCGGGTCGCCGTCGTCGTCAAGGCGCGAGGCCGCGTCGTCATAATCCCAGTCGGTATCCCATTCGCCTTCGTCGCCAAATTCCTCGTCGGCCTCCTCATCCATAGCCGACGGATCCTGCTCGATGATGAATTCGTCCTCCTCGCCTACGCGGTGGCGGGCGTCGAGCGGGCGGTGGGTGATCGACGGCGTGGCTATCTGGTTGCGTTCGTCGTTGATCGCTCCCCAGAGCATGTCCTTCAGGCGGTCGATGCCCTCGCCGGTCACGGCCGATATGAATACGTGGGGAACGTCGGCGGGCAGTGTCGGCTCGATGGCGTCCTTCAGTTCTTGGTCGAGCATGTCGGACTTCGATATGGCGAGCAGGCGCTGCTTGTCGAGCAGCTGCGGATTGAAGCGGCGCAGCTCCTCGAGGAGTATTTCGTATTGGCGGGTGATGTCGTCGGCGTCGGCCGGCACCATGAATAGCAGCACCGCGTTGCGCTCGATGTGGCGCAGGAAGCGCAGTCCCAGGCCGCGACCCTCGCTGGCGCCCTCGATGATGCCCGGTATGTCGGCCATCACAAACGACCGGTTGTCGCGGTAGCTGACGATGCCGAGCTGGGGCTCCATGGTCGTGAAGGGATAGTCGGCTATCTTGGGGCGGGCGGCCGATATGGCTGAGAGCAGTGTGGATTTGCCTGCGTTGGGAAATCCGACCAGACCTACGTCGGCCAGAAGTTTCAGCTCCAGGATGACGGTGCGCTCTATGGCCGGCTCGCCCGGCTGGGCGTAACGGGGAGTGCGGTTGGTGGCCGTGGCGAAATGCCAGTTGCCGAGGCCTCCGCGTCCGCCACGCAGCAGGGGCACTATCTGGCCGTCGTCGGTCACCTCGCACAGATACTGGCCCGTCTCGGCGTCAAACACCACCGTGCCGCACGGCACGTCGATCGTCACGTCCTCGCCGTCCTTGCCCGAGCTGCGGTTCTCCGAGCCCGACTGGCCGTTGCCGGCGAAGATGTGGCGCCTGTAGCGAAGCGGCAGGAGGGTCCACATGTGGGAGTTTCCCCGGAGCAGTATGTGGCCTCCGCGGCCCCCGTCGCCCCCGTCGGGTCCACCCTTGGGAACGTATTTCGCACGGTGGAAATGGCGTGAGCCGGCTCCGCCCTTGCCGGAGCGGCAGAGTATCTTGACGTAGTCGATAAAGTTCGATTCTGGCATGATTTCTTGTTTTTTTGTCGTTAATCTATCAACACCGCGCAGCGCTCAGCTGTTCATGCTCCGGTGGTGTTGCATCAGTTCGCATGCGTGACGGTAATCGGCCGGCGAGCCGATGTCGATCCACGTGCCGGATATGGGATAATATGTCACCCGGAGCCCGTCGGCTATCGCCTGGCCTATCAGGTCGGTAGCGTCGGTGCGCCGGTCGCGCGGAAGCGCGTCGAGCAGCCTGTTGGCAATGATGTATATTCCTGCGTTGGCGTAGTAGGAATATGACGGCTTTTCTTCCAGCCCGGTCACGCTCAGTCCGTCGGTGGTCAGTATCGCGTATGGCACCGAGAGATTGTAGGGGATGGCTGCAATGGTTATGTCGGCGTTTTCGGCCACATGGCGCAGCCACATGTCCTCAAGCGATATGGTGGTCAGCAGATCGGAGTTCATCACCAGAGTGAAATCGCCCGGACGGTCGTCGATCAGCGCCGCGGCTCCGATGGTGCCGAGCGGCTGCGACTCGCGCACGCACTTCACTCCGAGGCCCTCCGTGGCGAAATGGCGCTCCACCTCTTCGGCCAGATAGTTGACGGTCACCGTAATGTCGGTTATGCCGTTGGCGCGGAGCATCGCCGTGTTGTAGTCGATAATCGCTTTTCCCGCTACTTCGAGCAGCGGCTTGGGGCGCGTCAGAGTCATCGGCCTGAGCCGCTCGCCTTTGCCGCCTGCCATTATGATTGCCGACAGCGGCAGCTGAGAGCGGGTGCGGGTAGTGTCGATCATTTCCACGATGCGTCCGTCGCCGTCAAGACGCGGTATCAGGCGGATCCCCTGGCGGCGGAACTCGCGCAGCGTGGCGATGTCGGTCAGCTCCCCTGTGATGGCCCGGAACTGACGGTGCATCACCCTGGTGACGGGGTCGGTCAGCGCTGCCCCGGCGAGCAAACCGCGGCGTATGTCGCCGTCGGTGAGCGCCCCGGTCATCCGACCCTCATTGTCGGTGACGGCCAGCGTCATCACCCCGCCCGACAGCGCATTGAGTCGGTCGAGCGCCTCGATGATAGTCGCGTTTTCGGTTATTATATGGCGTTTCATTGTCATTCAATCGCTTTTATTTCTGCAAAAGTAGCGAATTTTTTGCGAAAGTCAGGCATCTGGGCGGCGGTGGACGATCCAGTAGCCGTTCTTGTTGCTGCCTCGGCGCTTTGGATTATGTCGGATCAGTAGGACTCGTCGGACGGGTCGGACTTGTCTGACATGTCTGCCCCGGCGCTGTCTGATTCTTTCTATAATTTTGACGTTGTCTATAATTGAGTCGCGCGTTATACATTTGTTCGCGGATCCCTCCTCGTTGCAGAAACTGCTCCTGCTGGTGTTCAATCATCCGCCTTAACATATATGTGGCTTGATTTATAAGTGTGATGCATAGGTTGCAATATTCCTCTGCACTCATTTGATCGGCATACCTTGTCGGATTTGAAACAAAATCTTCACTTTTGAGATATTGCCGCAGACTATGTGTCCGTTGATGGTCTTTATCCCATTGCGACAGCCGGTTCTGGCGCAGATAGTCCTCATAATCGAGCAAAAGCTCTTCTAACGATGCTTTCGCGACATTAGTCAGTTTGATCTCCATTTCTTTAGAGGTGGTAGAAGCTGTGCTTCCCTCGGCAATGTTCTGTTTGCCGCTACGGGCAGCTTGCTCCATCTGGTCGCGTGTCCTGCTGCCGATTCGGACGTATCTTTCGGTGAAAATTACCGAAAGATCATATATAATCTCGGCCAGTTTATAGACTTTGAGATTGCGATATCCACCTCCCTGAATAAGAAATGACTCCATGCCGATTGAGATTTAGCATCCTTATGAGCGAGTGGCGATGAGGGTCTCGGCGACGGCCCAGTCGAGGGGGGTGTCGAGGTCGACGCTGCGCTCGGAGGGGACTTCCACCGGCACGCAGCGCTTCATGCGCCCCATCTCGCAGGAGCGGAGCGAGGCGGGATTGATGATGTAGACCGATCCTGAAAATTCCCATGCCTTGGGAGCCTCCTGGCGACGCACTATGCACCCGTCGCCTTTGGAAATGTGGAGGAAACCGTCGGCGTCGGTCTCATAGCAGTTGTAGTAGGGATTGGTGGCGGCGGGTTTTACAGTGGTGACCATGTCGATGTCGGCGGTGTAGAGGCTGATGCAGCGAGTGATGTCGTCGGCTGTGCGGAGCGGCGATGTGGGCTGGAGCAGGCATACCTTGTCGTAGGGTATGCCGCGGGCGTCGGCCCAGTCCATCACGTGGAGCAGGGCATCGCGTGTCGGGGCACTGTCGGTTGCCAGTTCGGGGGGGCGCATATATGGTACCGGGAGTCCGGCCGTGCGTGCTGTCATGGCTATCTCTTCCGAGTCGGTCGACAGGATGATGTGGCTGTCGGGAAACAGCTCGCGGGCGAGATCCACAGTGTAGAGAAGCAGCGGTTTGCCTGCGAGCGGGCGGATGTTTTTACCGGGTATCCCCTTGCTGCCTCCGCGGGCCGGGATGATGACGAGTGTGTCTGAGATCATAGTGTTATTGTCATTTGATGGTCTGGATGATAAGCCATGCGGTATAGGCCACATAGCCGGCGGTCATGAGAGCTCCTTCGGCGCGGGTGATGGTGAGCACGCGATAGACACGGGCGAAAATCAGGAATAAAAGCGACGCACCGCAAAGAGTGAGCAGGTCGACGTTGCCGATCGTGCCGAACGGCAGCTGGCTGATGGTGGCGGCCGTGCCGAGTATGAAGAATGCGTTGAATATGCATGAACCGATCACATTGCCGATGGCCAGATCCGACTTCCCTTTGAGAGCCGCCACAATCGAAGCCGCGAGTTCGGGCAGCGAGGTCCCCATGGCCACGATTGTCAGGCCTATCACGGCCTCGCTGACGCCGAGTCCGGACGCTATGCCTGATGCTCCGGCTACAAAGCGGTTGCCGCCACCGACAAGTCCGGCCAGTCCGGCTATTACAAGCATGATCGCTTTAGCTGTTGATATGGGCGGTTTCTGCGATACGTCTTTGGCAGCGGGATCGGCTGCGGGTTCCGGCAAGGCATGTGCCTGGGCGAAGGTGTAGCGCATGAATATGGCGAAAAACAGCAACAACAGTATGCCGTCGACACGGGTGAGCACCGACTCTGATGCTCCGTTGAGAATCACGGCATTGCCCATGGCCAGAAGTACGACCGACGACAGGAGCGTCAGCGGCAGTTCGTTGGTCATCACCGATTTCTCCACCCTGATTGGCTTGACTATGGCGGTAATGCCTATGATCATCAGTATGTTGAAGATGTTTGAGCCGACAACGTTGCCTATGGCCAGTCCGGCCGAGCCGTTGAGCGCTGACATGACTGAAATCACCAGTTCAGGCGCCGAAGTGCCGAAAGCCACTACAGTCAGACCTACGACCAGGTCGGAGATGCCGAAGCGTTTTGCAATGGCTGCCGACCCGTCGGTGAGCCAGTTGGCGCCCAGCAGAATAAGCGCCAGGCCGATTACGAGATAGACTATATCCAGTATCATATCTGATGAATAAACGAATATTTGACGGCAAATATAGATAATTATTAGTAATTTTGGGGTGTGAAAAGGTACTTTTTACTCATATTGGCCATGTCCGGCGCACTGGCGTGCAGGGCGGATCACCCCTCCGCGCTCAGCGGGCTCAGGTTTGAGACCTCAGTCGAGGCTTCGGCCGGGGGCGGTGATTTCGCGCCGCTTTATATGGCGGCCAACCGGTGGGGCACCTTGTCGTCGTCAGCCAACGTTCTGGTGTCGGCCGGAGCTGTACGGCCGATGGACCGATCACGCCGCTTCAGCTATGGATACGGCCTGGAGGTATGGGGCGGATATACCTCGCCGGTGGATTATCAGCGTTATGACGCGGCGGGCGGGAGCTGGGGCGTCAATCGGCGCACCCCGTCCCGACTATGGATACAGCAGCTTTATGCCGAACTGAAATGGCGTTCGCTGGTGTTTTCGGCAGGGATGAAAAAAGAGGGGTCGCCCATAGTCAGCGACCGGTTGTCGGGAGGCGATCTTATCTGGTCGGCCAACGCTCGGCCGATCCCAGGATTCAGAGGCGGTTTTATTGACTATCAACCCGTGCCTCTGACGCGCGGATGGCTGCAGATATCTGGCGAACTGGAATATGGACGTTTTGCTGACGACGGATGGTGGCGCGATCATTCAGCTCTTTACAACGGACATGTGGCCAGCGGCGAATGGATGGTATACCGCCGTATGCATTTCCGCACAGATCCCAGACAGCCTCTGAGCGTGATGTTCGGCGCCCAGTGCTTCTCACAGTTCGGAGGTTCCACTGCATATTATCGCGATGGTCAGCTGATTGCCGTAGATCATCGAGGTCATAAATTCATCGACTTCATCAAGATTCTCGCGCCAGTAGAGAAAGGCGCCGAGGATTTCGTACTTGGGAATACGCTTGGCACGTGGGATCTGAAGGCCACCCTGAAACTTCCCGGTGAATACCGTCTGTCGGGCTACTTCCAGTGGATCTGGGAGGACGGCTCGGGCATGGCGAAACTTAACGGCTGGGACGGTCTCTGGGGCGTAGAGTTCAGGTCGCCCGATGCTGACGCACTTGTAGGCAGTGCGGTGATTGAGTATCTGGATCTGACCAATCAGAGCGGCCCCATACACTGGGCCCCCGGAGATCATCCGTCGACCTCAATCACCAGCGAGGCCACGGGCGCCGACGATTATTACAATAACTCATATTATAATGCCTATGCATATTACGGCATGGGCATGGGGCGCGCATCGGTGATGAGCCCCATATACAATACCGACGGACATATGTCTTTTGCCGGCAACCGCATGCGTGGCGTCCATGTGGGCGTGGCCGGACGTATCGGCGCCGTGGATTACCGTCTGCTCGCCGGATGGCGCAAAGCCTACGGCAACGGCTACGAGGCCATGATCCCGCCCCGTCATTCCACTTCCGTCATGGCCGAGGCCTCGGTGCCGCTGCGCAGTGTGCCCGGCCTTGCTGTAGGGCTGCAGGCGGCCATCGACCGGGGCCGTCTGCCGGCAAACGCGTCGGCCGCTTCTATTCGTCTAACATATAGCGGACTATGGAAATGAGACTACAGTCACGGTTGATAATAATAGCGCTTCTGCTCTGTGGCATGTCGGGATGCACGCACAACAACGGTGATATCGGCCCCTGGTTCGGCACATGGCAGGTGACCGGCATTGACGCCGACGGCGCTCCGCTGGCGGAGTATGACGGCAATGTGGTGCTGAAATTCCAGAGCCATGTGATGGAGAGCCGCACGCAATATGACCATCACTCCTACACTGCCTACTGGTGCTCATGGCATGAAGAAGAGGGAGCTCTCATCCTGGAGATCAACCCCGACGAGGAGTCAGCAGGTTATGTGCCCGAACTTCATATTCCATGGATCCCGGTCAATACGCTGAGAATATTAAGCCTCACAGGGAGCAACGCCTGCCTGAGCCGGCTCTCCGATGAAGGGACTGAATATAAATATTACCTCAAGAAACTTTACTGATATGCAAAACGAACACACACGGGTGCTTGTCACAGGCGCCGACGGTTTTATCGGCTCGCATCTAACGCAGCTGCTTTTAGATGAAGGCTACAGCGTGAGAGCGCTGAGCCTTTACAACTCTTTCGGCATCAACGGATGGCTTGAGGATCTGCCGCGCGACGGGCGTCTGGAGATCGTCAGCGGAGATGTGCGCGATCCGGCATTCTGCCGCATGATATCCCGTGATGTCGACACCGTATTCCATCTTGCGGCTCTTATCGCCATTCCCTACAGCTATGTGGCTCCAGACAGCTATGTCGATACGAATATACGCGGCACGCTCAACATGCTGCAGGCAGCGCGCGACTGCGGAGTGAGACGCATTATCGTGACCTCGACCTCGGAGGTATACGGCACGGCGATCGAGGTGCCTATCACCGAGCATCATCCCCGCCAGCCTCAGTCGCCATATTCGGCGACCAAAATTGGCGCCGACGCGCTCGCGCTCAGCTTTTACAATGCATTCTCCACTCCGGTGGTGATCGCCCGTCCGTTCAACACCTACGGCCCGCGCCAGAGCGCCCGCGCCATCATACCCACGATCATAACCCAGATAGCCAACGGAGCCACCGAGATCAAGACCGGCGATCTGACTCCTACGCGCGACTTCAACTTCGTCACTGACACTGCGCGTGGTTTTCTTGCTCTCGCGAGAGCCGAGGGCGTGGAGGGCAAGGAGTATAATATAGCCACCGGCACAGAGGTCACTATGCTTCACACGCTTCAGACCATAGCCCGGCTGATGGGCAGGGATGTCACTTATGTCACCGACCCTCAGCGTCTGCGGCCCGGCAAGAGCGAAGTGTTCCGCCTTTGCGGCGACAGCACCCGGCTGCGTGAGCTGACCGGCTGGAGCCCGCTCGTCAGTCTGGAGGAAGGCCTGCAGCGTACAATCGACTGGTTTGTCAGGCCGGAAAACCTTGCAAAATATAAGTGGGATATTTACAACGTCTGACAAAGGGCAATAACAGAAGCCTATAATGGAAGAATCGTTAAAGCTGACCCAGAAACAGCAACTCCGCCAGACTCTCTCGCCGGTGCAGGTGCAGTATGTGCGCCTGCTTGAGATGGGAACGGCTGAAATCGAAGACGAGGTGCGCCGCGAGCTTGACGAGAACCCCGCGCTTGAGGCCTCGCCCGACGATACCGTCCCTTCAGGCGAAGAATCGGGCGAGACAGCCGAGCAGATGATGCTGGCCGACTATGGGTCGGAGGATGATGTGCCCTCATACAGGCTCGAAGCCAACAACGGTCCCGCGGGAAATGCTTTTTTTGATCCGGACACACGGCAGGAAGGTGAAACACTCATGTCTTATCTGACCGGGCAGCTCCGACAAAGCGGCGTCGCAGGTCGCGATCTCGATACAGCATCATTCATAGCGGGGAGTCTCGACGGCAACGGGTATCTGACACGGCCTCTGCCGCTCGTGCGGGAGGATCTGGAGGTGCAGACAGGTATGGAAGTGACCATGGAGGATATGCGTAGGGCTCTTGAGGCTGTGCGCTCCCTCGATCCGGCAGGGGTTGGTGCTTCCGACTTGCGCGACTGCCTGCTGCTGCAGCTAAGGCGCATGGAGCCGAAACAGGATGTGGCCGACGCCACTGAGATCATCACTCATTGCTTCGATCTGTTCGCTGGCATGAAGATGGAACGTCTGCTTTCAGCCGCATCGCTCACAGAAGAACGTCTGAAAGCCGCTATAGCACTGATCCGCACTCTTAACCCGAAACCGGGCGCCACGTTCGAGGGGGGAGAAAGCGAAGCGGAACTGAGAGCGGCCCACATCACCCCCGACTTTTATGTTGAGGCCGATGGTAATAGACTGTCGCTCAGTATGTCCGACAATATACCGCATCTGGCGATCGAACGCACATTCGATGTGGGAAACATAGAGGTCACTCCCCGCACGCCGCGTCGGGAGGCTGACGCCATAACATTTCTGAAAAGCCGTCGCGACTCGGCATCCGATTTCATCAAGGCGATCGGAATGCGTAGGGAGACACTCTGGAGGGTTATGACGGCTATCATGCGCCATCAGAGAGATTTCTTTCTCACCGACGACGAGCTCATGCTGCGCCCTATGATCCTCAAGGATATCGCTGCGGATACCGGATATGATATATCGGTGGTGAGCAGGGCTACCCAGGGCAAATACGTAGCCACGGCCGGCGGCGTGTATCCTCTGAAGTTTTTCTTCAACGAGCGGCCAAAGAGCGACAGCGATGCGTCCACGCTGGAGATAATGGCAGCGTTAAGGCATTTGGTCGGAGAAGAGGACAAGCGTTCGCCGTTGAGCGACGAAGCGCTGACTGCGGCCCTCCGCTCCAAAGGTTATGACATCGCAAGGCGTACGGTGGCGAAGTACCGGGAGAAGGCCGGTATACCTGTGGCGCGGCTGCGCACCATCCATAGTCTTAAATAATTAGTCGCAAATAGAATATTGTCATGTATATATGAAGAAAATCTCTCAGATAATATCAGCCGTTTTCTCTCCGCTGCTTGTGCCGACATATGCAGTGGCGCTGTCTCTGTTTCTGACGGTGCTGGCTCTGGTGCCCGCTCCGGTTAAATGGACTGTCACCGGAGTGTGTTTCGCAATCACGTGCCTTGTGCCCCTTGTGGCGATCATACTGCTCCACAAACTCGGCGTGGTAAAGGATCCGGGACTTAATGACCGTAACGAACGTCTGATACCCTACGCCGTGTCGGCGTTGAGCTATTGCGCATGCGCGATTTATCTGCGAAGCGCCCAGGCCCCCGGCTGGCTGTGGCTGTTTATGGCCGGTGCGACGCTCGCTACCGTGATCTGTGCGGTAGTCAACCGGTGGTGGAAGATCAGCGCGCATCTTACCGCTATGGGTGGCCTTATGGCAATAGCTTTCCGTATCCTCGACCTGCGCCTCGAAGGTCCCGGAGTCAACTTTTTCATTGTGGCTATGGCTGCGGTGATTGCCACAGGATTGGTCGGAACATCCCGGATATATCTCGGGCGCCACACTCTGTGGCAGGTGATGGCCGGAGCGGCTAACGGTTTTCTGTGTGTATACCTTGTATCATTGTTGTGATCTGATATTCATTAAAATACTAAATCATCATGACTCCTTTAGTAAGTATAATAATGGGAAGCACAAGCGATCTTCCCATTCTCTCAAAGGCGGCCGATTTCCTGGAAAAAATGGAGGTGCCGTTTGAAATGAACGCTCTTTCGGCCCATCGTACTCCCGACGAGGTGGAACGCTTCGCCCGAGGTGCACGCGACCGCGGGCTGAAAGTGATAATAGCTGCCGCCGGCATGGCAGCGGCACTTCCTGGCGTGATTGCCGCCATGACTCCTCTGCCTGTCATCGGACTGCCGATCAACTCCACTCTCTCGGGGCAGGACGCTCTGTATTCCATCGTCATGATGCCGCCGGGCGTTTCAGTCGCTACAGTCGGTATCAATGCCGGGCTCAATGCCGCTGTCATGGCAGTGCAGATCCTTGCTCTTGAAGACAAGGCCCTCGCCCAGCGTTTTGACAGTTACCGCGAAAGCCTGAAGGAAAAAATTGTCAAGGCAAATCAGGAACTTGACAAACTTGACTATAAGTTCAAGTCAAATGAAGGGTTTTGATTATTCCCGCCGTCCTACGGTAACGGTGCATGCGGGCAGAGTGGCCATAGGAGGCGACAATCCGGTCAGGCTCCAGTCGATGACCAATACGTCGACTATGGATACAGAGGGCTCTGTCGGCCAGTCGGCCAGACTCGCAGAGGCCGGAAGCGAGCTTGTGAGGCTTACAGCCCAGGGAGTCAGAGAGGCCGACAATATCGGTGTCATATCGTCAGAATTGCGTGAGATGGGGATCAATGTGCCTCTTGTAGCCGATATTCATTTCAATCCCCGTGCGGCCTTTGCTGCTGCCGTCACAGCCGACAAGGTGCGGATAAATCCCGGAAATTTTGTGGATCCGGGGCGCGTGTTCAAGAAGCTCGAATATACCGACGAGGAATATGCCGCCGAACTGCAAAAGATACGTGACCGCTTCGTCCCCTTCCTGAATATCTGTAAAGAGAATCATACAGCCGTCCGTATCGGGGTGAACCACGGCTCACTGTCCGATCGCATCATGTCACGCTACGGTGACACGCCGGAAGGTATGGTAGAGTCGTGCATGGAATTCCTGCGCATCTGCGTAGACGAGAAGTTTACGGATGTCGTCATCTCAATCAAAGCATCCAACACGGTGGTAATGGTAAAGACCGTACGCCTGTTGGTATCAGTGATGGAACAGGAAGGCATGTCATTCCCTCTCCACTTAGGTGTTACGGAAGCCGGCGACGGAGAAGACGGACGTATCAAATCGGCTTTGGGCATCGGCGCATTGTTGGCTGACGGGCTGGGCGATACGATCCGTGTCTCGCTGAGTGAAGAACCGGAAGCTGAGATTCCCGTGGCACGCAAGTTGGTGGACTATATTACAAGTCGCCGGAACCATCCGTACATTCCCGGCATGGAAGCTCCGGATTTCAACTACCTTTCTCCGGTACGCCGTAAAACACGGCCGGTACGCAATATCGGCGGAAACCATCTGCCCGTGGTACTTGCCGACCGCATGGACGGACGTATGGAGACCCATCCGCAATTTACACCGGATTACATTTATGCCGGACATGCTTTACCCGAACAGACAGAACCCGGAGTTCAATACATCCTCGATGCCGACGTATGGAAAGGAGAACCTGACACGTGGCCTGCCTTCAATTATGCACAATTGGAGTTAATGGAAACATGCGTAGCCGAACTGAAATTCCTCTTTACCCCTTACATGGCGCTTACCCGGGAAGTTGTCGCATGCCTGAAGCAACACCCCGAAGCAGTCGTTGTCTCACAAAGTAACCACCCGAACCGTGTAGGCGAACATCGTGCCCTGGCACATCAACTGACGGTGGAGGGATTACAGAATCCGGTTATCTTCTTCCAACACTATGCCGAAGATACAGCTGAAGACTTGCAGGTCAAAGCCGGTGCGGATATGGGAGCCTTGATCTTTGACGGATTGTGTGACGGAATTTATCTCTTCAACCAAGGCAAACTGAGCCATGCAGTGATTGATGCCACTGCTTTCGGAATTCTGCAGGCAGGACGTATCCGCACCAGCAAGACTGAATATATTTCTTGCCCGGGATGCGGACGAACACTGTTCAACCTGCAAAGTACGATTGCCCGCGTCAAAGAAGCCACCTCGCACTTGAAGGGGCTCAAGATAGGCATCATGGGATGCATTGTCAACGGACCGGGCGAAATGGCAGACGCCGACTACGGTTATGTAGGAGCCGGACGTGGCAAAATCAGTCTTTATAAACAGAAGGAATGCATTGAAAAGAATATTCCGGAAGAAGAAGCCGTAGAAAAGCTGATAGAACTGATTAAAGCAAACGGGGACTATGAAGAGAAGACTTCTTCCCTGTCCTCTCCCAAAGAAAAGGAAGACAAATAGTTCTTGCGGACGATGAATAACCATTACCTCAAAGAGAGTGTATCATAGTTCACCACAGATCGCACAGATTTACACAAAACGATTTTTAATCTACTGACAATCAATAATATTTATCTGTGCAAATCTGTGTTATCTGTGGTGAATACGAATTTTGACTTCCTCTTTAAATAGTATACTTAACTATAAAGTTCTTTATCTCTTACGCTGAGCAAAGACCCACTCCATGAATCCGGGATAGTTGAAAGCCGGATTCCAGCTTCCATGATTACAACCGGGAAACTCAATATATTCCACTTCCGCTCCCAAGTTCTTCAACGCTCTATAAGCCTCACGCGAGCCTTCTACAGGCACTACATTGTCGGCATCACCGTGAAAAATACGGAAACGAACATTTGCTGCATCGGCCAGACGCACCGGATTCACGGTCCCGCAGATGGGAACGGCAGCAGCAAACGTATCGGGAAAACGGACAGCAAGATCGTACGTCGCCATGCCTCCCATAGAAAGACCGACCACATAGATACGGTTACGATCCACCTGAGGCAAATCAAGATAGGTATCCAACAACTCTTTTACTGCACGCAGTACAGGAGTGATCTCTTGTCCTACCGGCATCTCCGAAGGAATAAAGGAAGAGGGACGGGAGGTATACGCCCAATAGTCTTTTTCGGGACATTGAGGTACAAGGACAAATGCCGGATACTTCTCCCGGTTCACCGGATTGAGAAACATCTGACCACCATGTGTCAACTGCTTCTCGTTATCACTCCCCCGCTCACCGGCACCGTGCAGAAAGAGTACCAAAGGATATTGCAGTCCCGTCTTTTCCACCTCCGGACGAAGTAGACGGTAATTGAGAGAATCACCCCGGGAAGAGATAAAAACTTTCTTTTGATACATCTCTTGCGAACGGGCACCCACGCCCAAAAGAAAGAGACTGATAAAGAAAAGGACAAACTGTTTCATGGTTATTCGGTATTATTCTACATATTTAGTTTCGGAAGGTAAAGATACACCATTTTCGTTAAAGGCTTCCACAGCAAAATAATAATCCTGATCGATAGTCAGCGATTTCATCTCCAACTCATTGCCACCGTACACCATCCACGAACTGTATAACTTATCAGGGGCGATCCCCCACAGGACGTTGTATCCCTGAGCCCCTTTCACCGGCTCCCAGCGAACGGTAACATCACGACGGTCGGTGTGCCGATCCAGAGCCAGCTTTTGAGGTGACCGGGGAGCCTTGCCGAACCCGAGTCCGAATACACGCAGTTCAGAAATAGCCAGATTCGGAGTAGGTACGTCTATATTCTTATAGCGGATATAGCGTGCGGTAGTCGGGACTTCAAGTTCTACATAGTCATTCGGCGTATCCTTATAGCTGCTGCGGCGATCGACCAGTGTATTCCAGGTCTCCCCGTCGGAAGAGCCCTCAATCACATAGCGGTGACGCAATCCGGGAATCCGACCGTATAGATTACTCCGATAATCGTGATAATTCACCTGTACGGCACAGACACGGGCAGGTTTCTCCAGGTCGATCAGTACCCACTGACGTTCATCATTTGCTTCCGCCAGCCAGAAAGACTTGGTTCTTTCATCCGTCAATGCATCCGGTCCGAACTCACCTTTCGCAGTAGATGCCGTCACCGGTTTGCGATAAGAAAGGAGCATCCATCCACGGAACTGCCCCTTCTTGCCGGGTACGGCCGGAGCATAGCGGGGATAATCACCGAAGCGGGTGTCCACGTACATAATACCGTCTTTATCGAATCCGGCAGGAAACATGCAGAGCCGGCGTTCCCAGTTGACGTTGATGGAAAGAGCCATCGAAGCAAAATGCCAATACTCTCCGCCGGGTCCCTGAACCGTACTGCCGTGTCCGGCTCCGTTCATATATCCCCCCGGTTTGTATGACACGGGATTGTGCTTCTGATAGGTGTAAGGCCCCATCGGATGATCGGCTACATAAACACCGTCGGCATAGACATTGAATTCGGTACCGGGAGCACCATACTGCATATAATACTTCCCGTTGTGCTTGGTCAGCCACGGGCCTTCGATATATCCTCCTAAAACGGTATCGCTATGATTCTCACCGAAACGTTCCCAGCCGTGGCGCGGCATGTCGAGATTGAAAAGCTCCTTCACTTCTCCTTTCGGAAGGAACCGGTGATTCTTATCCAGTTCCATACCCCGGATGGGATAAACATTGGACGAACCCCAGAACATATAGGCTTTGCCATCGTCGTCGATAAAAAGATCGGGGTCCTGCAGGTTATGAAGGATGGCGGGTGTAGCTTTCCATTCGCCGCTCTTCGGATTGTCGGAATAGAGAATACTCATAGAACCCGAAGGATCACCGGTGACATAAAGCACTGAGTCTTTATAGTTATGCGCGGCCGGAGCGTTGCTCCCCTGCGGATACCAGTCTTTGGGGGCGATAAAATCCCAGTCCAGCAGATCTTTAGAGTGCCAGTATCCATTGGAACGGGTGACGAACATATAATACTCTCCACGGAACCTGACCACTGCCGGATCGGCACCCGAGCGGTAGGAAATGTCCTTGTCGGAGTTATAGATCATATAGGTATAATCTATGTTCAGCGGGTTGCAATAAGTATCTTGCCGCATGTCTTGCGCAAGGGCAAGGGCGGGAGCCCCCAAAGCGAGTAAAAGAAGGAATAGTTGTTTCATGGTTGTAATCTATGGTATATCTTATTCTTCTGAGCCGAACCCCAGTCTCTTCAATCCTCTCTGTACATCGGGATGACTCATGAAGAGTTTCCATATCAAGCCTGAGCGATAGTTTTCAATCATCACAATAATCGGTCCCTGATCGATGGCGAGATAAGAGGAAGCAAACCAGTTTTCTGTCAGGTTGAAGGCATCCTTAAAGCCATATTCTCCCCACAGGCGGTCGCCCAATTCTTCGTAGAAATAACGCATAGCCTCCAGAGAATGTTCCGGAGTATAAGGAATGGAAGAGATGGCTGCGGTCGGGGTAATCACTCCCAAGTCGTTCTGCGGGCAATGTGCCGAGTAACCCTGATGATTGTCGCTCGCTGTCAGTCCCCAGCATTTGCGGCCGTATCCTTTATACTTCTTCGGATTATCGATGCAATAAGCACGGTTGATCAGGGTATGTGCTTTCATCTGCTCACCGTAGTCGGCATAACTGTCTTTGAGTCCGCGCGGATCGAGTCCGAGGTAGGAATAATGTGTAAAGAAGAGAGGGCCGCCAAAGTCGGTGCCCAGGGGCAAGCGGATGCCGTAATATTCTTTTCCGTTCTTGAATGTAATGGAGTTGGCCCACCCCTTATGATACACCGATTCACGAATCGGATAAGTAGGCGAAGAAGCCGCCAGAATATAAGTGATATGGCACTCGTTCTGCCCTTTCAGCTGATGGTTCATCGCCCATCCGTTATTGGGTGACCAATGCCAATAAAGCACATCTTCACCTCCACGGGTGAACCAGTCCCACTCTGCCTGATGCCACAGGGTATTGATCAGCCCTCGTATCCGATTCTCTGTCGGATTATCGTGAGTGAAGTACTGGTGTGCCGCTAGCAGTCCTTCGAACATAAAGGCAGATTCCACCAAATCAGCTCCATCGTCTTTCCTGCTGAAAGGAATGGTCTTTCCGGTAGCCCCGTCCATCCAATGTGCCCAGATGCCATGATAGCTATCGGCTTTATTGAGGAACTCCACTATTTTGAGCAGCCGCTCAGCGCCTTGCTCACGGGTGATGAACCCACGTTCCACACCGACTATAATTGCCATTACCCCAAAGCCCGAACCACCGATGGTAGCTATCTCGAGGCGGTCATTGCTGCGCTCACGGGCCAGACCGGACTCGGGATGGGCAAAATCCCAAAAGTAACGGAAAGTTTGTTTCTGGACAAGAGTCATCAACTCATCATCGGTCAGTCTCGGCTGTTTGCCTGTAGCGGTGGCTTGCAACGTACAAGCACAGATCATAAGAAGAAATAAAAGGGTATGTTTCATTGTTGTTGTTAATTCAAGATTTTATCCCCCGAGAGGGCGTGTCAAGACTCATATCTGGTGAATAATGACACGCCCTCAGGTCGCTGCACGGCAGAGACACGGAGATTCCATCGTGCAGTGGGGATAGCGGCTTCCGTTGCCGCAAAGGGCAATCGGAAAGACGCTGTGTGTAATCATGGAATTGATATTATTGGAATGATTCTATTTTAATGAACTGGTTATACATGTTTCATATCAGTTTTTGAGGACTCCCTGCGAGATATCCACCTGCTTCTGCGGGATGAAGAACGTTGCATGTTTTGCTATCGAGAAGTTTGTCTTCCCGTGTGCCTTCATCATCTTCTCCGCATAGCCCGGCACCACCTTGTCCGCACGGATCAGGTCGAAGAAGCGGTGTCCCTCCAAAGCCAGTTCGATGCGGCGTTCGTTCCAGATGATCTCGCGGAGCTTCTCTTTACCGGTTTCCGTAATCTCGGGCAATCCCACTGTCATATCCGCCGGATGCACCGTTCTGCGGGCTCGGGCGCGCACCATTTCCAACTTGTCGAGTGCTTCCCGGCTTTCGCCCAGTTCATTGCAGGCCTCGGCATACATCAGCAGTACATCGGCATAACGCAGGAAGATCAGGTGACAATTCTGTTTGGCAAACGAGTTCTCGTTCCAGTAACCGGTAGGCCAGATGGTCTTTTTGTTGGCACGGGGCGGCACTTCTTTCTTGAAATGAATCTCGCCCTTTCCCTCCAATGTCTCTCCATCGTAGAAAATGGTTGCCGTGCGTCGGGGATCTCCCGCTTCATAGGCTTGGTCGAGAGCTTCGGAAGGAGAGAACATCCCCCAGCCCATCTCACCGCGAATGCCCTGCCATTTCACATATTCCGACTCGAGGTTGCGTTCGGTCGATTCGCCCCAGAGGTATTGGTCGGC
>CALHWU010000128.1 GCA_938039795.1 uncultured Muribaculaceae bacterium | reverse complement strand
AGCTCACCCTCAACGGTAACGTCGAACTGGTGGGCATAGTCGACAACCTTCTTGGTCAGGGCCACGTTCTCCTCATAGGGGAGGTGCGAGCCGTCGATCATTACCGATGAGAAGCCGCTGTCGATGCAGCTCTTGCAGAGCTCGAAGCTGTCGCCATGGTCAAGATGCAGCACGATCTGGGGATGCTCCCAGCCGAGTTCCTTGGCATAAGCCACTGCGCCCTGAGCCATATAGCGGAGAAGAGTAGCGTTGGCATAGTTGCGGGCGCCCTTCGAAACCTGAAGGATCACCGGCGACTTCTCCTCGGCGGCAGCCTTGATGATGGCCTGCAGCTGCTCCATATTGTTGAAGTTGAAAGCCGGGATGGCATAGCCTCCCTTGATTGCCTTGGCAAACATCTCGCGGGTGTTGACCAGGCCTAATTCTTTGTAACTTACCATTGGTTGTTATTTAGAGTTATTAGACGTATTGTACGTTTCGTTTCCGCAAAGGTAACTAATTATCCGCAAATTGTCAAGATTTTTTGCTCTCCGTATTTCTTTGCAGATGCAGGGCCGCGTGGACACACCCCACAAGCAGCGCGCCTCCCGCTATGTTGCCGAGCGTAGCCGGGATAATATTGGCCGTCACAGCCTGCCATGCGTCTACGGGGGCGCCCTCCATCATGCCGAGAGGGATGAAGAACATGTTAGCTATCGAATGCTCGTAGCCGAGAGCCACGAAAGCCATTACCGGGAGCCAGCATCCTGCCATCTTGGCCAGAAGGGTGCGCCCCGACAGCGCGAGCCATACGGCCAGGCATACGCACCAGTTGGCGCCTATACCCTTGATGAATACCGTCAGCCACGGCATCGACACCTTGGCCACGGCGATGCGCTGCACCGCTCCATGCCACGGCTCGGCGGCCGTAAGCCCTGCGGCGTATACCATCAGCCAGGTGAATAGCATCGCGCCGACAAAATTGCCCAGATAGACGAGCGTCCAGTTGCGTGCCACGTCGGCCGCCGTGCAACGGCGGCTCATGAAAGCGGGGATCAGCAGAGCATTGTTGCCGGTGAACAGTTCGGCTCCAAGCACCACCACAAGTATCAGTCCGATCGGGAACATCGCTCCCGACAGCAACCGCTGCAGAGCCGGATTCGACTCCGTCAGACCGGGAAAGCCATATCCGACGATTACCGAAAGGATTCCGCCGAGGGCTATATAAGCGCCCGCAAGCACCGAAAGGGTCAGCAGACGCGGCAACGACCGGCCAGTGGCCACCTTGGCCTCTGCAGCCTTCAGCGTGGCCTCTATCACTTCAGGAGGTGTACGTAGATCCATGGGCATAAAATCATAAAACCCGCCTCGGAAGCCTTGTTGCGAGCTTACGGGCGGGGTGATGCGTGATTGCTATCTGGTGATTACGTCAGGCAAAGGCTTATTCCTCGACTGCGCGGAGCTTCTGAACGTAAACGGCCTTCATCATCTTTTTGCGGTTGCTTACCGAAGGCTTCTCAAAGGCCTGACGGCTGCGGAGCTCCTTGACGACGCCGGTCTTCTCGAATTTACGTTTGAATTTCTTGAGGGCTCTTTCGATGTTCTCGCCTTCTTTGACTTGTACGATAATCATTGTCTTTGGTGTTGTTATATTTTTTTGATTTGTATATAATTGCTTCAAATGCGCGGCAAAATTACTGACATTTTTTTACATTACAAAAACTTTTCCACAAAAATTCAACCACGACAGGCCTTGGGAAGCCTTGGGAAGCATTCCGGCCGGTTGAAAGGGATTAACCGCGCATCCTTTTACGAATAATTTTACTAACTTTGCATTACGCTTATCCTATTTGCATATTACACATAAAAGTCACATCAGTCACACCTTACACATACCCGACGACAGTGGAAGAGACAGTTCAGGCGGTCAGCCGCATTCTGACCGATTACGTAATGGTGACAGCGCTTCTGGCAGCGGCGCTATATTTCACCGTGGCCACGCGGGGAGTACAGTTCCGCATGATCCGCGAAATGTTCAGGCAGCTCGTACGCTCCGGCCGACGGCCCTCCGGCGCCCATCATGGCGGCAATCACCCGTCGGTCAGCTCGTTTCAGGCCTTTGCCATATCCATAGCCTCGCGTGTAGGCACCGGCAACCTTGCCGGAGTGGCCACGGCGATAGCTCTCGGCGGCCCGGGAGCCGTATTCTGGATGTGGGTGATAGCTCTGCTCGGATCGTCGAGCGCCTTCATAGAGTCGACGCTCGCACAGCTCTATAAGATCCGTGGCGAAGGCTCCTTTCGCGGAGGGCCGGCCTACTACATAGCCAAAGGGATCGGCAGCAGGGGGTGGGCCGTGACATTTGCCGTGCTTCTCATCCTGACATTCGGCTTCGCGTTCAATACCGTGCAGTCCAATACCATCGCGAGCGCCTTCGATGAATGCTTCGCCGTTCCGCGCCAGTTGACGGGCATCCTGCTGACCGTTATGACTCTGGCCATCGTATTCGGAGGGATCCGCAGCATCGCGCGCTTCAGCCAACTCGTGGTGCCGGTTATGGCCGTGGCATATGTGGCGCTGGCCCTTGTGATCATCGTCATCAACATAGGCCGCGTACCGGAGATACTTTGCCTGATCGTAGAAAATGCATTCGGCTTCCACCAGGCCGCGGGCGGAACGGTCGGTATGGCTCTGGCTCTGGGCATCAAGCGCGGACTGTTCAGCAACGAGGCCGGCGAAGGCTCCACGCCCAACGCCGCCGCTACGGCAGCCGTCTCCCACCCGGTCAAACAGGGACTCATACAGACGCTCGGCGTCTACACCGACACACTGCTCATCTGCTCGGCCACGGCGTTCATAATCCTGTGCAGCGGACTGTTTATCGACGGACACGACGGCATAGTGCTCACTCAGAAAGCCATCGACTCGCAGCTCGGAGGAGGCCACCGCTTCGGGTCGGTGTTCGTCAGCATAGCGATACTGTTTTTCGCCTTCACAAGCATAATCGCCAATTATTATTACGGCGAGACAAATCTTCGCTTCATCCGCGACAACACCCTCCTCGTCAACGCATATCGGCTGGCCGTAGGGACGATGGTATATCTCGGAGCGGTCATGTCGCTCGATCTCGTGTGGGGATTCGCCGACATCACCATGGCGCTGATGACGCTATGCAATATTGCGGCCATCACCCTGCTCGGACGTCAGGCCATAACGCTGCTCCACGACTACCGCAGCCAGTTGCGTCGCGGACTTGACCCTATATATCACTCTTCGACCATCCCCTCGATAGCCGACCGCACGGAGTGCTGGCCATGAGCGCACCCATCTCACATGACACAAACAAAAGACCATATGACAATGATCAGCAACGATATGCACAAAGCACTCCGGCAGCGCGTGCTCACGCTCGACGGGGCGATGGGAACAATGCTACAGAAGGCCCGCGCCGAGGCCGGATGCATCGACCTTCTCTGCCTCTCCTCGCCTGAGACTATCGAAGATATACATATGCAGTATCTTCAGGCCGGAGCCGACATCATCACCACCGACACATTCAACGCCAACGCCATTTCGCTGGCCCGCTACGATGCCGCCCACCTCGTGACCGACATCTGCCGCGAGGCTGTGGCGGCAGCAAGGAGAGCGATCGGCCGAAGCGGACGCCAGGCATGGATAGCCGGCGACGTGGGGCCTACCGGCATATCGCTGTCGATGACGGCCGAGGAGAGCGATGTCGACTTCGACACCCTGCGCGGCGCATACCGGGAGCAGATCGGAGCCCTCGCCGAAGCGGGGGCCGACCTGATACTGCTTGAAACCATATTCGACACTCTCAATGCCAAGGCGGCTATATCGGCACTGCTTGAGGTCAGAGCCTCTACCGGACTCGAACTGCCGCTGATGGTGTCGGCCACTCTCACCGAGAGCGGCCGCCTCCTGTCGGGCCAGACACTTGAGGCGTTCGCCGTCAGCATAGCCCACGGCCATCCGCTGTCGGTCGGACTCAACTGCGGATTCGGAGCCGAACAGGCCATCGAGTTCCTGCCGACGCTCCAGCATCTGCCATGCGCCGTCAGCCTCCACCCCAATGCCGGCCTGCCCGACGCGATGGGGTGCTATACCTCAACGCCGTCCGACATGGCCGAGGCACTGCGCGTACCCCTTTCTAAGGGAATGCTCAACATCGTGGGAGGCTGCTGCGGCACAACCCCGGCCCATATCATGGCTATCGCTGCCGAGGCGGCACGAGCGCAGCCACGCCCCATACCAGCATATGATCCTGCGGCTCCGCTGCGGCTTGCCGGTCTGGAGGCTCTGACAGTAGCGCCCGACGGTCTCACTCCTGTGGGCGAACGGTGCAATGTCGCCGGAAGCCGCAAATTCCTCCGCCTGATCAAGGATGGAAATGTCAGCGAGGCCATGGCGATCGCTGCCGCGCAGACCGACGCCGGAGCACGCATAATCGACATCAACATGGACGATGCGCTGCTCGACGCCCCACGCGAGATGGAGCGCTTCGTGCGTCTGGCGTCGGCCGAGCCCGACGTGGCCCGCGTGCCGTTCATGATCGACTCCTCGCAGTGGGAGGTAGTGGAACGCACTCTCAAACTCGTGCAGGGAAAACCGGTGGTCAACTCCATAAGCCTCAAAGAGGGCGAGGAAGAGATGCTGCGCAGAGCCAGACATATCAGCTCGATGGGAGCCGCCATGGTAGTGATGGCCTTCGACGAGCAGGGGCAGGCCGACACCCTGGAGCGGAAGACCGAAGTCTGCGCCCGGGCCTACCGGCTGCTGACCGACGCCGGAATAGCTCCTTCCGACATCATATTCGATCCCAACATTCTCGCCGTAGCTACCGGCATCGAAGGACATGCGCGCTACGGGCTCGACTTCATACTCGCCGCCCGCTGGATCCGGCGCAATCTTCCCGGAGCCAACGTCAGCGGAGGGCTCAGCAACCTGTCGTTCTCGTTCCGTGGCAACAACTATGTCAGGGAAGCCATTCATGCCGAGTTTCTTGCCAATGCGTCAGGCCGCGACGGGATGAATCTGGCCATCGTCAACCCGTCGACTCTCCTTGATCCATCTACCTTACCTCCGGCTCTATCCGAAGCCATCCAGGATACGTTGCTCTGCCGACGCCCCGATGCCGACGAACGGCTCATCGCGCTCGCAGCCGAAACCGCCGCCCCCGGACGCAAAGCCCCCGTGCAGGAGATTCAGACTGAAGCGGCATCTACTGCCGCCTCGCGGCTCGCCGACGCAGTGGTCAAAGGGCGCCTCGACAACCTGGATACGCTGCTTGAAGAGGCGCGTACCGAAGTGGGGTCGGCGTTTGCGATCGTGGAGGGCCCGCTCATGCAGGGGATGGATCGCGTGGGACGCCTCTTCGGCGAAGGACGCATGTTCCTCCCTCAGGTGGTCAAGAGCGCGCGCATAATGCAGAAGGCCGTAGAGTTGCTTACTCCCGCCATCGAAGCCGAGAAAGCGGCCTCCCCGGCCCGCGGCGCGGCCCGCAGCCCGAAGATGGTGATAGCTACTGTGCGCGGCGACGTCCACGACATCGGCAAAAACATCGTGGCCGTCGTGATGCGGTGCAACGGATTCGACGTCACAGATCTCGGCGTAATGGTCGATGGCGAGCGGATCGTCAGTGAGGCTTTGAGACTCGACGCCGACCTAATAGGGCTGAGCGGGCTCATCACCCCGTCGCTGGCCGAAATGGCCGACGTAGCCAGACTCATGGAGGAGCGCGGCATGCGCACGCCGCTGCTTGTGGGCGGAGCCGCCGCCTCGGCGCTCCACACTGCCCTGCGCATCGCTCCCTGCTACTCCGGCCCGACGTTCTATACCCACGACGCGGCTTCGCTCCCGTCACTTGCCGCCCGTCTGATTGATCCCAGGGAGGCACCGGAGACAATCCGCCTCAATGCCATCGACCAGCAGCAGCGGCGCGACGGATATACGGCCCGACAGCAACAGCCGGCAGCGGCCCCGATGCCCGACGCGCCCGACACGGCAGTCAGCGCTGCCCCGGCTCCGGCACATCCGGGCATGCACACTCTCCATCCGGCAGTCAGCGAACTGCGCCCCCTTATCAATTGGAAAGCATTCTCGGCTGCATGGCGCACATCCTCATGCTCAGCCGAGGCCACGCATCTCAAAGATGACGCAGAGAGCGTTCTCGACCGGCTCGAAGATCGCGGCGCACGGCTGACGGCACGCCTGCTGCTCTGTCCGGCCCATTCCGAAGGACTCGACATACACATCAGCTCCGGCGACGCCAGCTTCACGATTCCTACTATCCGCAAGGCCGCAGGCGGCGACGCTGGTGCCTCGCGTCCCGCCCTGGCCGACTTCATTGCCCCGGCCGACGACTGGACAGGGATCTTCGCAGTCACTACAGCGGGCGATGTGGCCGACTACGTGGCTGCCATGCGCGAAAGCGACGACCCTTATGCGGCCATCACCGCCCAGCTGGTAGCCGACCGACTTGTCGAAGCAGCAGCCGAGTGGCTTCACAGCCTGACAGCACAGACACTCTGGGGATACTCACCCGATCTTTCGACCCCAGGCATCCGCCCGGCAGTAGGCTACCCGTCGCTGCCCGACCAGAGTCTGATACATCAGCTCGACAGGATGATTCATTATAATGATATCGGAGTAAAAGTGACCGAAAACGGAGCTATGGCGCCATCGGCCACCGTCAGCGGACTCATTATCGCGGCGCCGCAGGCCCGCTATTTCACAATCGGACAGCTGTCGGACGAAGCGCGTGCCGACTATGCACGGCGCCGGGGCTTTACCGACGCGCAACTTGCCCGTTTCCTACCCCGCTGACCGCCGGAAGCCTTACGGACGGGGAAGCTCGATACGTAAAGTCGTGGCACGGCCGGGGACGGAACTTTTTACGTATATCCTCCCTCCGTGGTAATCGTCAATTATGCGCCGGGCGAGTGTCAGGCCCAGCCCCCACCCCCGTTCCTTTGTGGTATAGCCGGGACGGAACACTGTGCGGAACCGATTGCGCGGCAGTCCGTGGCCTGAATCCGTCACCTCTATCGCCGTGCCTCCGTCGGGTCTGGAGTCTACACATATCTCAAGCGAGCCGCGTCCTGCCATCGCATCCACGGCATTCTTTATAAGACATTCCATCACCCATTCAAGCAAAGGAGGCGACATCATGGCCACAGCTCCTTCCGAACGGTCGTCGAACACCCACTCTACTCCCCGCGACACCCTGCCACGCATATATTGCACGGCGTTTCCTACCGACGTCCCAACCGTCGACGGCTGTAGACGTGGTTTCGAACCGATCTTGGAGAAACGTGCCGCAATATCGGCCAGACGTCTGACATCGGCATCTATCTGCTCCACAGCGTCGGGCGAGTCACCCCGATCGCGCAGTATCTCGTTCCATGCCATCAGCGACGAGATAGGGGTGCCGAGCTGATGGGCCGTTTCCTTGGAAAGCCCCACCCACACCTTGTTCTGTTCGGCCCTTTTCGTCGTGATCACGGCGAAATAGACCATACCCACGAATGTGACAGTCAGCAGAATCTGAAGATACGGATAATAATTGAGCCAGCGCAGAAGCCTGGAATCCTCATAATACAGATACTGCGGTTCCCCGGCCGACACATCCACCGGGATGACGCGCCGGGCATGGCGCATGCTTTCCAGACGCTTCGAGAGGAAAGCCATGTTTGCCGTGCCTACCCCGGCGCTGTCGGCCGCATCAGGGAGATCAAAATTACGGTGAAGAAGTATATTGCCCGCCGAATCGGCCAGAATGACAGGTATAGAACGATTGGCCTCTATGACCGACAGCATGAAGTCCACCCCGTCGTCGGCGCCCGGCCTGTCATTGGCAAGCCTGCGTGTAGCCTCCGCCCAAAGCTCCATGCGCTCACGCTCCTGCTCCTCCAGATCCCTGACAAGCCACGACGAGAACAGCAGGAAAAAACCTATCACCGCTATTGCCGCGATGACAAGCGCAAATCTGCCGGAGCGATATAAAGAGTAAAGTTCCACACCCCTCTAACGCCGGAATCATCGGAATATTATGCGCTCCGGGCTTATCTTACCACAGGAAGTTCATCCTTTTCCCATGCGATAATGCCTCCCGACATATCGATGGTCTTCAGTCCGAGTCTCTTCATCCGCTCCGCAGCCATCATGCTCCGGCGTCCGCTTCTGCAGTATACATAGTACGTCTTATCCTTCGGCAGGCGGGCAATATCCTTTTCAAACGTCTCAGTATTCTTGAAATCAATCAGCCGGGCATCCTTAATATGTCCGGAGGCAAACTCCTCAGGAGTCCTGACATCTATAATCACCGCCGACGTATCGGCAACAGCCTGTTTTGCGAACTCTGCCGGAGGAAGCGACTGTATATCATCGACCGAGCCGGCAGCGCATGAAGAGCATGTGCCTGCGGTGACAACAGCTGCGAAAAGAATCCGTCTTATCATAGGGAAAATACTTTTAATGTAACTTGTCATAATGTTGAAAATCATTTCGTGACAGACCGGAGCTACGCCCCGTTTTCCGATAAGGCAAAGATAGTGCTTTTTCTCAAAAATACCTGACGAAAGATGACAATCGCAAAATCGCAAAAAAAACATAAAATCGGCCGACAGGAGAACAATAGCAGGTGATTAATGATTATCTTTGTGAGCAACAAACCAAAATAAAAGAGTAAAGAAATGAAAAAGAAATTTATCTGCACCGTATGCGGTTATGTTCACGAAGGCGATGAAGCTCCCGAAAAGTGCCCCCTCTGCGGCGCCCCCAAGAGCAAATTCAAGGAACTGACCGCCGACGAGGCTCTCAAATTTGTCACCGAACATCAGATTGGCGTAGCCAAGGGTACTGATGATAGCTGACCTAAACGCACACTTCAACGGCGAATGCTCAGAAGTGGGCATGTATCTCGCCATGTCGCGTCAGGCCGACCGCGAGGGCTATCCTGAAATCGCCGAGGCTTTCAAGCGCTACGCCTTCGAGGAAGCAGAGCACGCTGCCAAATTCGCCGAGCTCCTTGGCGATGTGGTATGGGACACCAAGACCAACCTTGAGAAGCGTATGGCAGCCGAGGCCGGCGCCAACGAGGACAAGATGCGTATTGCCGCTCGTGCAAAACAGCTCAACCTCGACGCCATCCACGACACCGTCCATGAGATGGCAAAGGACGAGGCCCGTCATGGACAGGGCTTCCAGGGTCTCTACAACCGCTTCTTCAAGAAGTGATCCGAAACCCTTACGATCACCCTACAGCAGGGGCGCCGCGGACAATCCGCAGCGCCCCTGACTGTTATTCGTCCAATTGGACTTATTAGACTTATTTGTCAAAGCAGCCTAATCATCAGCTGTCGAAGAGTGTGGCGAGATCGCGGAGCGCTCGCAATGAATTATCAGACAGGCGGCTGCGTATCGTCACCGGATCGCCCACAACAGTCATTTCGGTCATCTCGCCGAGCATTTCAGCCATCTTGCAAGCGGCCACGGGAGCCCACGTGCCGTTCTCCACAAGTCCTACGCAGCGTCGCCGCAGTCCCTTCGTCTGCATATGGTGGAGAAAACGGTGCATGGCGGGGAAGAGCCCGGCGTCATAAGTCACCGAACAGAGCACCATCGAATCATATTTGAACGCCAGACTGACAGCCTCCGACACATCGGTGGCGGTCAGATCCACCGCCACCACCTCATTGCCTGAAGCGCGCAGCATACCTGCCAGGGCGAGAGCGGCATCGGCCGTGCCGCCGTAGACCGAAGCATACGCCACAAGCACTCCGCGGCATTCCGCCTCATAGCGGCTCCATTTGTCGTACAGTCCAAGATAATGCCCGATATCCGATTTCAGCACCGGGCCGTGAAGCGGGGCGATGATGTCGACCGAAAGCTTTGAGAGCTTGCGCAGGAGCGACTGCACCTGATTACCGTACTTGCCGACTATATTGGTATAGTAGCGCCGAGCCTCGTCGTCCCATCCGCCGCCGAGACCCACAGCGCCGAACTTGCCGAATGCATCAGCCGAGAAAAGCACATGATCCTCTTCGTCAAACACCACCATCACCTCAGGCCAGTGCACCATCGGAGCGGCAAAAAATCTGAGCGTGTGGTCGCCGAGGTCGAGTGTGTCGCCCTCCTTCACCTCATACGTCCGCCCGTCGAAATCCACGCCGGGAAAAAACTGCGGCAGCATCTGGAGCGCCATGCGTCCGGCCACCACTTTAAGGCCGGGCCATTTCACGAGCGCTCTGACGATGTTGGCCGAGTGGTCGGGCTCCATATGCAGCGTGACGAGATAGTCGGGCTGGCGCCCCTCCAGAGATGCCTCAAGGTTGGCCATCCATTCGTCGCCGCGGTCGGCCTCGACAGTATCGAGTATGGCCGTGCGCCGCGTTCCGGCCACGACGTAGCTGTTGTATGACATTCCTGCCGGGAGCGGATACTGGCTTTCGAACGTCTGACGCCCGGTATCGTCCACACCCACATATCTTATAGCTTCACTTATTGCATCCATGAATCCTCTATTGAAACGTTTTACTGACTAACGCCCACGGAGCGGGCATTGTTCGCCGTCACGCCGGTTCAGGCGAGACTCCATTCCCACCCGTCGCGGGTGTCCTTCACGTTGAATCCGATCTCCTTCAGCCGGTCGCGGATAAGGTCGCTCGTGGCCCAGTCCTTCTTAGCCTTGGCTTCGGCCCTGATCTGCAGAAGAAGCTCCACGGCGTCCTCAAACGGCTTGAGCGAAGCCTGAGCGCCCTGTCCGGAAGCGGTCAGCTCATCGGTGACGCCAAGTATCTCGCCGAGGAATGTGTCGAAAAGCGCCGTGATAGCGTCGATATCGGCTTTAGTGGCCTTGTCGTGGCCGTCGTTTACTCGGTTGATCACGCCGCAGGCGTCAAACAGCGCCGCTATCACCATCGGGGTGTTGAGATCGTCGTCAAGAGCCTCGTAGCAGCGCCGCTCTATCGCAGCCACATCGACCGTCGACTCCTCCGACGGTTTAAGCTGCTGCAGGCGGCGACGGCCCTCAAGCATGCGCTGGAGCGCTTTCTCGGAGGCCTGGAGAGCTTCGTTGCTGAAGTCGACCGTACCGCGGTAATGGGCCTGCAGGATGAAGAAGCGTATGGTCATCGGCGAGTAAGCCTGCGTCAGCAGAGGATGAGAACCTGTGAAGAATTCGTCGAGCGTGATGAAATTGCCGAGCGACTTTCCCATCTTCTGGCCGTTGATGGTGATCATGTTGTTGTGCATCCAGTAGCGCACCGCGTCGTGGCCGTTGTGGGCTACCGACTGGGCTATCTCGCACTCATGGTGGGGGAATTTCAGGTCCATGCCGCCTCCGTGTATGTCGAAGGGCTCGCCGAGATACTTCTCGCTCATCACGGAACACTCCAGATGCCAGCCGGGGAAACCGTCGCTCCAGGGCGACGGCCAGCGCATGATATGCTCCGGAGCGGCCTTCTTCCAGAGGGCGAAATCAGCCGGATTACGCTTCTCGTCCTGGCCGTCGAGCTCGCGGGTCGTGGCGAGCAGCTCGTCGACATTTCGGCCCGAGAGCTTGCCGTAGGCATGGTCGCGGTTGTATTTGGGCACGTCGAAATACACCGATCCCTGGCTCTCGTAGGCATATCCGCTGTCGAGTATCTTCTTTATGTAGTCGATCTGCTCTATGATATGGCCCGAGGCATGGGGTTCGATCGAGGGAGGAAGCACATTGAGCCGTGCCATGGCGTCGTGGTAGCGGTTGAGATAATGCTGCACCACCTCCATAGGCTCAAGCTGCTCCAGACGCGCCTTCTTGGCTATCTTGTCCTCGCCCGAATCGGCGTCGTGCTCCAGATGGCCCACGTCGGTGATATTGCGCACGTAGCGCACCTTGTAGCCAAGATGGGTCAGATAACGGTAGAGCACGTCGAATGTTATGGCCGGACGTGCGTGTCCCAGATGTCCGTCGCCGTAGACCGTCGGCCCGCAGACATACATGCCCACTCTTCCCGGATGCACAGGCACGAAAAGCTGCTTTGTGCGCGTCAGAGAGTTATAGAGGGCCAGATTGTTTTGCTTCATATGGATGACTGGTGAATGGTACGTAAAAAGAGAGAGGGGGACATGGCCTCAGGCCATGCCTCCCTGTATGAATGGATTGGGGATGCCGCCCCCGTCGGAAGGGACGCCGCCTCCCCCGTTCTTGCCTTTGGGCACCTTAGGGCGTATCTCACCGAAGGCATCCTCATACTTGCGCACGGCGTCGCTCAGTGCGAAGAGGAGTCCCTTGGCATGCTCCGGAGCCATGACGATACGGCTCTGCACACGCGCCTGGGGCATATTGGGCGTCACCGCGATGAAATCGATAAAAAACTCCGTCGGCGCATGGCTCACTATCGCCAGATTGGCATAGCGGCCGTCGGCATTCTCGGGCGGAAAATCTATCTTCAGTTCCTGCGGCCCCGAGGGGTTTTTGGGGTCGCGGTTCATTTCTTGATGGTGATAAGTTCGCCGCCCTCGCTCACCTCGCAGCTCTGCGACGATCCGCCGTTGACGCTGTTGTTGGTGTTGTTGACATGGATCTTGATGCCGCGGCAGCCGGGAAGTCCCCACACATCGGCTATGTCATAGGTGGCTATATACGTTGCGTTGTTGACAGCTCCCATCTCCGGATTCAGACCCTCGAATATCATATAGGCCTCAGGATACTCGGCGTCGATGGTGGCCGGATCGAAGATCAGCTTCGGAGTGACGGTCTTGTCGGGATTGTTGGGTACAAGCGCGGCCAGATTGATCCAGTTGCCGCTGCGGAATATCGTCTGCAGGTATATCATGCTGATATCCTTCCAGTCGGAGGGAACAGGTTCGTTGATCGAAGCCTTCACATTGGGGATCGCCACACACTGGGTGAGCGACACCACCATTCCGTCGGTAAGATTCGTGGCGGTGGAAGAGAACGAGATGAACACGCGTCGGCCGATAGTGACGTCGGCGGGCATCTGGCCCTGTGCACGGATGATGATGGGCTGCGCGTCGTTCATCTCCTGAAAGGAGAAGTTGACGTAGCCCCCTGAATTTCCCTCGTATGTCACCACGTTGGAGAAATACAGCCTGTTGCTGTCTCCGCCGTTGTCGTTGCAGGCGGTGAAGCCGAGCGTTGCCGTCAGGATGGCGACGATCGCCATGAGCTTTGTTAGTTTCATAGTCTTTTGGTTTGTCTGTGTTTATTTGGTTTCTATGGATGTTATCATTCCGTCGGCCATCATGACGCGCCGGTCGGTGTCGGCGGCCAGATGCTCGTCGTGGGTGACGATCACGAACGTCTGGCCGAAGTCGCGGCGCAGGTCGAAGAAGAGACGGTGGAGCTCCGCGCGGTTGCGCGAGTCGAGGCTCCCCGACGGCTCGTCGGCCAGCACGGCCTTCGGCTCGTTGACCAGCGCGCGGGCCACTGCCGCCCGCTGCCGCTCTCCGCCCGACAGCTCCGCCGGACGATGGTCGCTCCGCGGCGTCAGGCCCAGATAGTCTATCAGCCGGCGGGCGGCGGCGAAAGCCTCCGGGCGCTTCCGGCCCCCTATCAGCGCGGGCATGGCCACGTTCTCGAGGAGGGTGAACTCCGGCAGCAGCTGATGAAACTGGAACACGAAGCCCACATTGCGGTTGCGGAACCGCGCCAGCTGCGAGTCATTCATCCGGAGCGGCTCCTCGCCGTCGAAACTGACGCGCCCGCTGTCCGGACGGTCGAGCGTGCCCATGATCTGGAGCAAAGTCGTCTTGCCGGCCCCGCTCGGACCGACTATCGACACGATCTCGCCCGCATCCACCCTCAGGTCGATGCCCTTGAGCACCTGCAGACCGTCGAAGCTCTTCCTTATGCCCTGCACCTCTATCATGACTCCCGCAAAATTACTACAAAATCAATATCGTGCTCAGTGAGTTTGTTGTTTTTAACTCTAATAAGGGAATCTTCACTTCTATGCTTTCGGCGTACCGGAAGCGGCGTCGCGGCGGCGGATCTCCACGCGGCGGATCTTACCGGAGATGGTCTTGGGTAGCTCTTCGACAAACTCGATGACGCGCGGATACTTATAGGGAGCCGTGGTATGCTTCACGTGGTCCTGAAGCTCCTTGACGAGGTCGTCGCCGGCACGGTCCTTCCAGCCGGCGGCAAGCACCACGGTGGCTTTCACAACCTGGCCGCGGATCTCGTCGGGCACGCCCGTGATGGCGCACTCAACCACCGCCGGATGGGTCATCAGCGCGCTCTCTACCTCAAACGGGCCTATGCGGTAGCCTGAACTCTTGATGACGTCGTCGACACGGCCTACATACCACAGATAGCCGTCCTCGTCGCGCCATGCCAGGTCGCCCGTATGGTAGTAGCCTCCGCGGGTGGCGTAGGCCGTCAGCTCCGGATCGCGGTAATACTCCTTGAAGAGTCCGGCCGGACGGCTTCCGTCGGCCGGCAGCTTCACCACTATCTCGCCCTGCTCGCCATCCTCGGCTGGGGTGCCGTCGGGGAGCAGCAGCCTGACGTCGTAGCTCGGATTGGGTACGCCCATCGCTCCGGGACGCGGTTCGAGCCACGGCATGGTGGCGATGGTCAGAGTGGTCTCGGTCTGGCCGAAGCCCTCCATCAGCTTTATGCCTGTCTGTTGCAGGAAAGCGTCGAACACGGCCGGATTGAGCGCCTCGCCGGCGATCGTGCAGTGGCGGAGCGACGAGAGGTCATATTTGCTCAGATCCTCGCGTATGAGGAAGCGGAATATCGTGGGAGGAGCGCAGAGGGTAGTGATGCGGTGGCGCTCTATCATGCGGAGCATGTCGGCGGGGGTGAATTTCTCATGTTCGTAGACAAACACCGTGGCTCCGGCGATCCACTGCCCGTAGAGCTTGCCCCAAACGGCTTTGCCCCAGCCGGTATCGGCTATGGTCAGATGCAGGTCGTCGGGACCGAGGTCGTGCCACAGCGAGCCGGTGGCGATATGTCCGAGGGGATATGTGAAGTCGTGGGCCACCATCTTCGGCTCGCCCGTAGTCCCGGAGGTGAAATACATCAGCATAGTGTCGCCGTTGTCGTTCAGCGGCTCGGGGCGCTTCCATTCGCCGGCGGAGGCTATCCCCTCGGCGAAGCTGCGGAACCCTTCGGGCACTTCCGGGCCTACGCTTATCAGCGTCTCGACCGAGGGCGATTCAGGCATCGCCTCGATGACGTGGGGCAATACGTTTTCGTCGCCCACACACACTATCGCCTTAATAGTGGCGGCATTGCAGCGGTAGACGATATCGCCGGCAGTCAGCAGATGGGTGGCGGGGATCGCCACGGCGCCTATCTTGTGGAGAGCGATGATCGAGAGCCAGAACTCCACGCGCCGGCGCAGTATGAGCATCACCATGTCGCCGCGCCCTATGCCGAGAGAACTCAGCCAGGCTGCCGTGCGGTCGGTCAGATCCTTCAGCTCGGCGAAGGTGTAGGAGCGTTCGTGTCCCTTGTCGTCGGTCCAGAGCAGGGCGCGCTTGTCGGGCTGCTCGGCGGCCCACGCATCTACCACGTCATAGGCGAAATTGAAGTGTTCCGGTATCTTTATCCTGAAATTGTCGATGAAATCCTGTTGGGAGGAGAAGCGGCTACGTTCGGTGAAACGTTCTATCATGATGCTTTGTTGCAGTGGTTATGCTGAGGATATGTCAGAAGATTATGGCGAGGAATTTCACCGGTGCGTCGCCCGTGGCGATCGCTCGATGGGCCAGTTCGGCGTTGAAGTATATGCTGTCGCCGGCGGCGAGTTCCACTGTGCGTCCGCCCACCTGGAGCCGCAGCGAGCCTTCGAGCACGAGGTTGAATTCCTGTCCGGCATGGCTCGTCTCGGTAGGCAGCGGCGCCCCGGCAGCAAGAGGATGCACGGTGACAATGAACGGATCGGCCTTGCGCCCGGCAAAACCGGCGGCAAGCGACCGGTAGCGGTAGGCCTTCGACCGCTCCACGACGGCCCCCTGGCCGCGGCGAGTGACGAAATAGCTGCTCATGCGCGGCTCGTCGCCAAACAGGAGCGCCGGCAGCTCCACGCCGCATTTCGAGGCGATGCGCTGCAGAGTGCTCATCGCTATGTCGGCCTCGCCCCGCTCCATCAGGGCGTATTTATCCGCGTCGACATCACACATAGCGGCCATTGCCTCGACAGTGATATCCATAGCCTCGCGCAGCCCTTTGAGCCGCTGCGCTATCTGTAGAAGATGATCCATAGTGGTTAATTTACCGCAAAGTTAACGATTCACGCCAGCATTTGCAAGCCGGCGCGGCAAAGAGTGCGCTAACGGCGCCGGCGGCGGTCAGCGGTCGCGCTCTATGATAAAGCGGAATATGTCGGCCAGAGCCGTCGCGGTCTGACCGGGAGCGGCGGCACGCTCAAGCTCGGCGATACCCTCGGCGGCAAGCTGCTCCATGCGGGAGTAGGCATAGTCGATGCCTCCCGCGCGGCGGGCGAAGCCTATCAGCCGCGCGATCTCATCCTCCGAAAGCTCCTCCTTGCCGATGAGCTCTCTCATTTCGGCTCCTTCCGTCAGATCATCGCGGTTGAGAGCCCAGAGCAGCGGCAGAGTGATCTTTCCCTCGCGCAGATCGTTGCCCGTCGGCTTGCCGATGACGTCGGCGTCGTCGAAATAGTCGAAGATGTCATCCTTTATCTGGAAGCAGAGGCCTAAAAGCTCGGCATAGCGGCGCATCGGCGCAAGCTGCTGCTCCGTGGCGTCCACGGCATAGCCCCCTATCTCGATGCACGACACGAAGAGCGACGCCGTCTTGCGGCGTATCACTTCGAGATAGGCCGCTTCGTCGAGGCAGTGGTAGCGGGCGTTGTATATCTGGTCGATCTCGCCGAGCGAGAGCAGACGGCCCAGATTGGCTATCGAGCTGACCACGCGGATATCGTCGGTCGAAAGAGCCTGCTGCAGCGACGAGCTGACGAAGAAGTCGCCCACCAGCACGGCGATATGGTTGTCCCAGCGGCTATTGACGGTCGGTCGGCCGCGACGGAGCTTCGACTCGTCGATCACGTCGTCGTGGATAAGCGAGGCGTTGTGGAGCAGTTCCACAGCCGCCGCACCCGCCATCACCCGGTCATTGACCTCGCCCAGAAGTTTGGCCGTCAGGATCACCAGGATCGGACGTATCATCTTGCCCTTCGACTTCAGGTAGCCTGACACCACGCTGTTCATCAGCGGATTGCTCGACCCGAGCGCATCGTCAATACGTCGGGTAAGAGCTTCAAGTTCGGGAGCTATGGTGTCTCTGATTGCTTCGAGGGTCATCTTGTATTTGGTGCGAAATGAGTTGCAAAATTACAAAATATCGCGCACATTCCCCCTATTTATCACAGAAGTTTATCATTTCGCGGCAGGAATGCCCGCTATAGGGGCGTCGGGGAAGCGCATGACGACGTAGCGGCGCACCAGATCGACGATCTGGTCGACGGTCAGCAGCGACGTGTCGAGCGTCAGGTCATAGCTCGACGCGGCGCCCCAGGTCTTGTCGGTGTAGAAATTGTAGTAGTTGGCGCGCAGGCGGTTGATCTTCTCGGCGCGGGCGCGGGCCTTGTCGCGGGTAAGCGACGGATCCCGGGCCACGATGCGGTCGACACACCGCTCCATCGGGGCGTGGACAAACAGATTGACCGTGCGCGGATGGTCGCGCAGCACGTAGTCGGACGACCGGCCTACGATGACGCACGAATCGGTGTCGGCAAGCGAGCGGATGAAGTCGCTCTGCGCCCGGTAGAGCGAGTCGTCGCTTATCGACGTGGAGCCGGCATATATATTGGTGGGCGACATGCCGAAGGCAAAGGAGAATATGCCGTTGAGAAACGACGGAAAGCGCTCGTCGTTTTTTTCGAAAAACTCCGCGCTCACACCCGCGCGGCGCGCCGCCTCGTGGAGCAGTTCCTTGTCGTAGTAGCTGAATCCGAACGCCTCGGCTATACGGCGGCCGATCTCGCGCCCTCCGCTGCCGAACTGGCGGCCGACGGTGATGGTGACATGTCTGTTATCAGTCTTTTCGGAGTCTTTCATGGGAGTCATATCGTTAGTTTAGCTTATGCAGAATATCAGTACCAGGATCTGGGCTATCACCACGCGGGAGAACATGGCCAGCGGATAGGCTGTGGCGTAGCCCACAGAGGGAGCATCCCCCTCCATCGTGGAGTTGGAGTAATCGAGGGCCATCGGATTGGCCATGGCGCCGCTCAGCATGCCACAGGCTGTCGGGAAGTCGACCTTGGCCCAGCGCACGGCCACGAAAGCCATGAGCAGCGTGGGCAGGAAGGTGATGGCCAGACCGGCCGACACCCAGATAAGCCCCTCGGTGGCCAAGAACTGCGCTCCGGCGTCGAGGCCGAGGCAGGCGAGGTAGAGCGACAGGCCTATGCCGCGGAGCATCAGGTTGGCCGAACGGGTGGTATAGGTCACCAGGCCGAACCGCGGGCCGAACCGGCCGATGATGATGCCTATCACTATCGGGCCGCCCGCCAGGCCGAGCTTCACCGGAGTGGATACGCCGGGGAGGGCTATTGGCACCGAGCCGAGCAGCAGCCCGAGAGTCAGGCCTATGAATATGGCGGCCATGTTGGGATCGCGCAGGGCCGTGGCGGTGTTGCCGAGCACTTTCTCGACGTTCTCCACAGCCTTGGCCTCGCCGACAACGGTCAGACGGTCGCCCATCTGAAGCACCAGCTCGGGGGTGGCGAGAAGCTTCACTCCCGATCGGAGCACGCGCGATATGTTGATGCCGTAGCTGTTGCGCAGGCGCAGCGAGCCGAGCCGCTTGCCGTTGATCTCGGGGCGGGTGACGATGATATGCTTCGATATGAGCGAGGAGTCGATGGCGTCCCAGTCGATATCCTCAGCGTTCCAGTCGGTCTTCTCCTGCTCGCCGAAGAGTATGGTCAGCGCCGGAGCGTCGTGCTCGGTGGTGATGACAAGCAGGCGGTCACCCTCGATCAGTTCGGTGTCGGACGTGGGTATGCTGACGTGGCCCGAACGCCACAGGCGCGATATGACGAAATGATGGTTGATCAGCTCAGCGGCCTCTCTGACGGTCTTGCCGTAGACCGCCGGATTATGCACCTGATAGGCGGCGATGTAGGTCTGGTTGGTCTCCTCGCTGACGGCGCGCTTCATGTCGGAGGGTCTGACGAAAGTCTTGCGGGCCACGATAATGGCCAGAATGACGCCTACGACGCCGAGCGGATAGGTGACGGCGCACGACAGCGCCGCTCCGTTGGCCGACAGACCGAGCTGCTGCAGGGCCTGCTGGGCCGCGCCGAGCGATGGGGTATTGGTGGTAGCGCCCGCTATGATGCCCACCATGTCGGCCATCGGGATGCTGAATCCGAAAGTCATGGCCACAGCCAGCAGGGTGCCCAGCGCCACCAGAGTAAGGCCAAGCACGTTGAGCTTCACTCCGCCCGTGCGGAACGAGCTGAAGAAGCCCGGGCCCACCTTCAGGCCGAGCTCGTAGACGAAAAGCACCAGGCCGAAGCTCTCGGCGTAGAGCAGCATCTGATGGTCGATCGACAGACCGAAGTGACCCGCGAGAATACCGGCGAAGAACACCCAGGTGACACCCAGAGTGATGCCGCAGATCTTGATCTTGCCAAGACCGAGACCCACCGACACAATCAGCGAGAGCACTATCACGGCCTGCAGGGCCGAATGCTGGAATATCGCGCCTTCAAGCCATTCCATGATTATTCAGGACGACGGTAAGGTATAATTATTTTCTGTCGGCGAATCCGGCCAGACGCGCCAGATATTTGCCGATAATGTCAAACTCTATGTTCACCCGGGTTCCGACTGTGATCTCGCGGAAATTGGTGTTGTCCATCGTGTAGGGGATGATGGCCACGCGGAATGAGCGTGCCTCGGAGTCGCACACCGTCAGGCTGACGCCGTTGACCGTCACCGAGCCTTTCTCCACAGTCATGTATCCCCTTGCGGCCATGGCCGGGTCGATATCGTATTCAAACTTGAAATAGCGGCTGCCGTCGGCATCCTCTATGCCGGTGCATACGGCCGTGGTGTCCACGTGGCCCTGCACGATATGTCCGTCGAGCCGCCCGTTGACAGGCATGCTGCGCTCCAGATTGACGAGCGATCCCTCGCGGAGGTCGCCGAGATTTGAGCGGCGAAGAGTCTCGCTTATGGCCGTGACGGTATACGTGCCGTCGCCGGGTATGGCGACAACCGTGAGGCACACTCCGTTGTGGGCCAGCGACTGGTCGATGCGCAGCTCGTCGGCGCGATCCCACTGGAGAGTAAGATGCACATTGCCCTCGTCGGCCACCGCCGACACCACACGGGCTGTCCCTTCTACTATTCCTGAAAACATATTGCTTAGGGGCTTAAATTCGTATTTACGCCACGAAAATACTCATTTTTTTCCGTTCGCCCAAACCTTATTGCCGGAGCACGCTGAAAAAGGCGGCGCGCCAGGGCCCGCGAGGGGGCTGACGCGCCGCCGTAATTCCGGATTGCAGGTCGCTTACTCCAGATCGCGGGGGATGGCGACGATGCGGAGCTTGCAGTCGTTGATGAAGCCTGTGATGTGGTCGCGCACTTCACCGGGAGTGACGTCGGCCTCGATGCGGCGCAGGGCGTTGAACACCGATGTGCCGGTCTGATACACATGACGGTAAGCCTTGGCCACGTCGTCGATCTGATCCTCCGTAAATCCGTGCTTGCGCATCACCACGGCGTTGACGCCGAAGTAGCTCGCGGGATTGTGGGCCATGATGACGTAGGGAGGCACGTTGCCGGTGATGCGGCAGCCGCCTTTGATGAGCACCCAGTCGCCCACGCGCGAATTCTCGTGGAGCATCACTCCTGATGAGAGGATTGTGCACTCACCCACCTCGGCGTCGCCGGCGATGGTCACGCCGTTGCCGAGCACGGAGCGGCCCTTGATGACAGAGTCATGTCCGATATGGGTGTCGGCCATGATGAACGTATCGTTGCCTATCCTGGTGCCTCCGTCGGGATTGATGCCGCGGTTGATGATCACATGCTCGCGAATGACGTTGTTGTCGCCCACGAAGCAGTAGGTCTTCTCGCCTTTCCAGCGGAAATCCTGCGGATCGGCGCCGATGATCGTGCCCTGGTACACCTTGTTGTTGGCGCCCATGCGGGTGCCGCGTATTATGGAGGTGTACGACATTATCTCGCAGCCGTCGCCGATCTCCACGTCAGCGTCGATAAACGCGAAGGGATGTATTGTGACGTTGTCGCCGAGCTTGGCTGTCGGATCGACGTGGGCCAGTGGACTGATGTTGCTTGCCATGATGAAATTGTTTAAGGTTTGACGTTAGGTGTTCACCGGCCGCCGCCGAGCGACTGGTAGAGATTTATCACTGCCTGGGCGGTCGTCAGGTTGCAGGAGAGCTCCGACATCTGGGCCGACAGCAGTTGCTGCTGTGCTGTCAGCACTTCGAGATAGGTGGTGGAGGTGCCTCCGAGCTTCAGGAGCTCTTCGGTGATCTCCACCGATGTGGCGAGCTTGGCCACCTGCTGCCGGAGCAGGGTCGACTTCTCGGTGCTCTTCTGGTAGAGAGTCATGGCGTTTGACACTTCGGCCGAGGCTGAGAGCAGGGCGTACTCGAAGTTGTTCATCGCCTGCTCCTGCTGGGCCTTGGCGCCCTTGAGGCGGGCTATGTTCTGTCCGCGGGCGAAGAGCGGAGCCGTGAGCTGTCCGGCAAGCTGTATGAACCACTTGCCCGGATTCATCACCATGCCTCCCACGAGGTCGGTGAAGCCGCCGTTGGCGGTGATGTTGAGCGACGGATAGAATGCCGAGCGGGCGCCTGCGGTGGCATAGTAGGCTGCCGCGAGGGTCTCCTCGGCGGCGCGTATGTCGGGGCGTGCGGCGAGCTCGCGCATCGGTATCTCCTCGCGGAGTATCTCCGGCGCTGTCAGAGCAGCGTTTTCAGAGGTCACCCACTCCATGGGCATCGTGTTCATGAGCAGCGACATGGAGTTGTTGGCCTTATGGAGATTGTCCTCAAGATCCTTGATGGAGCCGAGGATGCTCAGATACTGCGCCTCGCTCTGCACCACGGCGGCCTCGTTGACGCGTCCGGCCTCCTTGAGGTCCTTCATGGTGGTGACGTTCTCGGCCCAGAGCTCTGCGGTGCGGCGGCTCAGGTCGAGCTGCTGCTGGAGCATGGCTATGGTGTAGTAGCAGTTGGCCACCCCTCCGATGATCTGCGAGCGCACGGCCTGACGGTAGGCCTCGCTCTGGCGGTAGGATGCCTCGGCGCCGCGCTTTGAGTTGAGCAGGCGTCCGAAGATGTCCACCTCCCAGCTTGCGGCGGCGGGAATCTGGTATGTCCAGGTCATGTCGGTGACGTCGAAATATTTCGAGCCGGCGCCGTTGGGGGTCAGGGCCAGCGAGGGGAGATAGGCCAGACGGGCGCCAAGACGGTTGGCGGCGGCGATGTCGACGTTGAGCTTGGCGTTGCGCAGATCCTTGTTGTTGTCGAGGGCCTGATAGATGAGGTCGGTGAGCACCGGATCGGTGAACACCTCCTGCCAGCGCAGGTTGCCGAACGCCGTGCTGTCGACAGGGGCCTGCTTGGCCTCGGCATAGGCTTGTCCGAGCTGCGAGTCCTCCGGCATCTTGAATTTGCCGTACATGTTGCAGCCCGCCAGGCCCGTGAGGGCCAGGGCGGCTGCCGACGATATTATGATGCGATTGATTTTCATTGTGTTGATAGTCTCTTAGCGTGAATACTGCTCGATTTCGTTCTCGATGCCCTCGTTGTCGGTATCCTCCCACTTGAGCGGGGTGATCTTCTCCTGGATCTTCTGGAAGATCACGAAGAGAGCCGGCACGATGAAGATCTGCAGAAGCATGCCGATGAGCATACCGCCGATCGATCCGGTGCCGAGAGCGCGGTTGCCGTTGGCGCCGGCGCCTGAGGCGAACATCATGGGGAGCAGACCGATGATCATGGCCATGGAGGTCATCAGGATCGGGCGCAGACGTGCCGAGGCTCCCTGGATGGCGGCGTTGACGATCGACATGCCTGTGCGGCGGCGCTCGATGGCGAACTCGACGATAAGGATGGCGTTCTTGGCCAGAAGACCGATAAGCATGATGAGCGCGATCTGAAGGTAGATGTTGTTCGAGATGTCGAAGATCTTGGCGAAGTTGCCGCCGGTGGCCTTGCCGAGTGCACTCCGAATATCTGGGCGAAGATGAAGGTGCCCATCAGTCCGAACGGTATCGAGAAGATCACCGACCAAGGCAGGATGTAGCTCTCATACTGGGCCGAGAGAAGCAGGTAGACGAAGAGCAGGCAGAGGCCGAAGATGATGGCCGTGGTGCTGCCGGCGCCGCTTGAAGCCTCCTCACGGGTCATGCCCGAATATTCGTAGCCGTAGCCCGGGGGCAGAGTCTCCTTTGCCACGCGGGTGATTGCCGCCAGACAGTCGCCGGAGGTGTAGCCCGGAGCCGGGTTGCCGGTGACGGAGATCGACTGGAACATGTTGAAGCGGTTGAGCAGGTCGGGGCCGTAGACCTTCTGCATTGTCACGAAATTGGAGAGCGACGCCATTTCGCCGCCGTTGCGTATCTTGATGAGCGAGAGGGTCTCGGGGCTGACGCGCGATTCGGGCGACGCCTGCATCATGACGCGGTAGATCTTGCCGAAACGGTTGAAGTTGCTGACGTACATACCGCCGTAATATCCCTGCAGGGTGCTCAGGATCTCGCGGGGCGACAGGCCGGCCTGTTTGGCCTTGGCGGCGTCGATGTCGACGAGATACTGCGGGAAGGTGGGGTTGAACGTAGTCATGGCCACCTGCACCTCAGGCTGCTGGTTGAGCTGGGCGAGGAATCCCTGGACGACGGCGAAGAAGTCCTCCACCGAGCCGCCGGTCTTGTCCTGCATCTTGATCTCGAAACCGTTGGTCAGCGAGTAGCCGGTGATCATAGGCGGAGCGAAGAGCACCACGCGGCCGTCCTTGACTACCGAAGTCATGCCGTAGAGCTTGCGCAGGATAGCGTCGGACGACTGGTCGGCGCGCTTGCGCTCCTCCCAGTTCTTGAGCTTGATGATGATAGTGCCGTAGGTCGATCCCTGGCCGGCCATGAAGCTGTAGCCCATGATCTTCTGGCGGTATTCCACTTCGGGCACCGAACCGATGATGCCGTCCACCTGATTGAGAACGGCCTCGGTGCGTTCCTGCGACGTGCCGGGAGGCATGTCGAGCATGCAGAAGAGCACGCCCGTATCCTCGTTGGGCACGAGGGTGGAGGTGGTGACGCTCATGAGCCACACAAGGATGGCCACTGCCACACCCACGAGAGAGAACGATGTGATCTTATGGTTGATAAACCACGTGGTGCCCTTCTTGTAATATTTCATGATGCGGCCGAAGCCTATCTCGAAGCCCTTGTGGAAACGCTTGCCGAAGATGCCGAGGATGGTCACCACGGCGCATACGGAGGCGATGACGAGCTTCAGCGGGTGGGCCAGACTATACCATCCGAGCACCATGAAGGTGATCGTGGCGGCCAGGAAGGCGAAGGTGATCAGCGGGGGAAGGTCGAGGGTGAAACGGCGCTTGGCCTGTCCGACCACTGCCTCGGCGGCAGCCCCGTAGGCTTTGCCCATGCGCTCCTTGAGCGAAGAGTCGTCGCCGTGGGCCTTGAGGAACACGGCGCAGAGGGCCGGCGACAGCGTCAGCGCGTTGACAGCCGAGAAGGCGATCGCCACGGCCATCGTGATGCCGAACTGCTGATAGAATTTGCCTGATGTGCCGGGCATGAATGACACGGGAATGAACACGAGCATCATGACGAGGGTGATCGAGATGAGGGCGCCGGCGATTTCGTTCATGGCGTCGATCGAAGCCTTGCGCGAGCTCTTGTAGCCGGCGTCAAGCTTGGCATGCACCGCCTCGACCACCACAATGGCGTCGTCGACCACAATCGCGATCGCAAGCACGAGAGCAGAGAGGGTGATGAGGTTAAGCGAGAAGCCTATGATGTTGAGCACAAAGAACGTACCGATCAGGGCCACAGGGATGGCAATGGCGGGGATGATGGTCGAACGGATGTCTTGCAGGAAGATGTAGACCACAATGAACACCAGAATGAATGCCTCGATGAGGGTGTGGATAACCTTGTCGATTGAAGCATAGAGGAAGTCGTTGTTGTTCATCGGGATGGCGAAATGCAGACCCTCGGGAAGGTCTTTCTCAAGCTCTTTTACCTGCGCCAGACAGTCGTTGATGATCTGTGTGGCGTTAGAGCCGGCCGTCTCGAACACCATGCAGACCGTGGCTGGCATACCGTTAAGTTCCGATCCGAAATCGTAGGTCACCTTGCCAAGTTCCACATCCGCCACATCTTTCAGATAGAGTGTCTGCCCGTCGGGGCTCGACTTGATGACGATGTTCTCGAACTCTTCGGGCGTCGAGTAGCGGCCGCGATACTTCATGGTGTACTGGAAGCTTTGATTGCCCTGTGCGCCGAACGAGCCGGGGGCAGCCTCGATATTCTGGTCGCGAAGGGCGGCAGCCACGTCAGAGGGATTGAGGCCATACTGGGCCATCACCTCAGGTTTGAGCCATACACGCATCGAGTAGTCACCGCCGAACGACTGCACATCACCCACACCCTGCACACGCTGGAGCACGGGGATGACGTTGATCTTCATGTAGTTGTCGAGAAACTCGCCGTCATAACTGTCTGACTCAGAATAGAGAGCCACACCGACAAGCATCGACGACTGGCGTTTCTGAGTGAGCACACCAACCTGAAGCACCTCTGACGGGAGAAGGTTCTG
>CALHWU010000127.1 GCA_938039795.1 uncultured Muribaculaceae bacterium | reverse complement strand
ACTCCCCTGCTTTCGCCAGCATAGGTGGCTCCACCTCTACCCAGGTGGTGTCGTTGTCTTTCACCTGCAGATGCACAGCCTGCATGTCGAGGCTTTTCAACGGCTGCGAGAATGTGAGGCCTATCGGCTGGAACACATCGAACACCGACGAGCCGTCGATACGCGTGGTGACGAATACGGGCTTCGGGGTCGTATCCACCTCTTCGCCGCGCTTGCGCCGCTCTTCCCACTCTTTCTGCTGCTTCTTGCGCTCCTGTTCCTCGCGCTTGAGCCGCTGGCGGAGCCCTCTGACCATCAGCTGGAGCGTGTCGGTCTGCGGCGAGAGCTGGTCGAGGGTGTCGGTGCGCATGTAAGTAGTTCTCAAGGCGATCGTATCCTGCATGATGAGCGCCGAGTCGGTCAGCCAGAGCTGTATGGTGTCGAGCGTGGCCGAGCTGTTGACCACCGCCATGTCCATCAGCCTTCGTCCGGCCCGCGGCCCGTTGAGCACGGTCATCTCCGGCAACGAAGCGGCGGGGGCGCCCATCTCAAACTCTATGAGATGACGGTCGGGGCGTTCGTTCTTCACCAGATACTGCGGCTTGTATTTTTCATTGAACCACGTCAGCAGCACGTCGTCGGGCGCATAGATGCTGCCGGGATGTATCACGATCGAGTCGGAGCCGTCGGCGGCTTCGAGGGTGTCGCTCACCATCCCCTCGCTTACGCTCGGCACTATTATCTCCGATAGGAAGGCGACGTCCTCCGAGCGGTCCCAGTGGTAGTCGCGGTTATTGTCGTTGACGGCATATACACGGTACGATCCCGGCGCGAGATTGCGTATGGTGAACTGTCCGAGCTGATTGGTCTTGGTGATCCGGTCAAACGGCAGGGTGGTGATGGCTGTGTCCGACAGGTTGGCGTAGGCTCCCACGAGCATGCCCTGCGCGGGCTCCAGATTCTCGGCGCAGAGCACCATGCCCGAGATCTGCAGCGAGTCGATGACGGGGCCGGTGGAGAAGGCGAGTGAGAATCCGTCGATCGGATTGCCTTCGTTGAGATCCGATATGGCGTCGGCGAAGTCCACGGTGTAGGTGGTGTTGGGCAGCAGGGTGTCGCGCAGCTCCACGTTGACGCGGTGTCCGGCGGCCATGACTATGGGGGTGGTGCGCTGCGCCGGCGAGATGACCACCTTGGTCATCGGGTCGGACACCTGCACGTTTTCGTCGAACAAGATTGAGATTTTCGTACGGCTGACGTCGGTCGCGCCCGGAGCGGGATTGCTGCCGACGAACACCGGAGGATCGGTGTCGCGCGGACCTCCCTGCGGCCTGCCCATGCTGGCGCATGCCGCCAGCGCCAGAGCGGCAGCGGCGGCCAGAAGCCAGCGCATGTTATGTAGGGTCGACGGTTTCATTTTATTCAAGACGTCGCAAAGATAATAATTTTTTCCAACACCTCGGGCCTCCTCGGGCCATGCATCGCTTCCGCGGGGCGCTTCGGGCGCCGAATATCGCTTTTTTAACAGTCGCGGCGAAAAACAATGGCCCTTTATGGACTATTCTGAAAAAAAATTGCGATATTTGCGCATTGAAAATGTCAATCATCCATAAACTAAACCAATAATCTCATATACGAAATGAAGAAAAGTGCATTGCAGATAGCCCGCGCGGCTTATCAACCCAAGCTGCCCGTCACACTGACCGGCGCAGTCATGGCCGTGGAGGGTGAGCCCACGCAGTCGGTGGCCGATCAGGACGAAATCAAAAAACTCTTCCCCAACACATACGGCATGCCCGAGCTCCGCTTCGAGAAGAACCCGTCGCCCGCGCCCGGCAAGCCGGTCAACGTAGGAGTGATCCTCTCTGGCGGACAGGCCCCCGGCGGACACAACGTCATCTGCGGTCTTTTCGACGGCATCAAGAAAATCAATAAGGAGAGCCGACTCTACGGCTTCCTCATGGGCCCGGGCGGTCTGGTCGACCACAACTACGTGGAGCTGACCGCCGACATCATCGACGAATACCGCAACACCGGAGGATTCGACATCATCGGATCAGGCCGCACCAAACTTGAGAAGAAAGAGCAGTTCGACAAGGGTCTTGAGATCCTCAAGGAGCTCGGCATCAAGGCTCTCGTGATCATCGGCGGCGACGACTCCAATACCAACGCAGCCGTGCTCGCCGAGTACTACAAGAGCATCGGCGCCGGAGTGCAGGTGATCGGCTGCCCGAAGACCATCGACGGCGACCTAAAGAACGAGGTCATCGAGGCGTCGTTCGGCTTCGACACCGCCACCAAAGTCTACTCCGAGCTTATCGGCAACATACAGCGCGACTGCTTCTCGGCCAAGAAATACTGGCACTTCATCAAGCTCATGGGCCGCTCGGCCTCGCACATCGCCCTCGAATGCGCCCTCCAGACACAGCCCAACGTATGCATCGTATCCGAGGAGGTCGAGGCCAAGAACCTGACCCTGCAGGATGTCGTAGGCTCGATAGCCGACATCGTGGCCGCACGCGCCAAGCAAGGTAATAACTTCGGCACAGTCCTCATCCCCGAGGGCCTCATCGAGTTCATCCCCGCCATGAAGAGCCTCATAGCCGAGCTCAACGATCTTCTCGCCCGCACCCCCGACTTCGCATCAAAGGCTCCCGCTGAGCAGCGCGAATTCCTCTCGACCAATCTCTCAAAGGACAATGCCGCTACCTTCCTCTCGCTTCCCGAAGGCGTTGCACGCCAGCTGACGCTCGACCGCGACCCCCACGGCAACGTACAGGTGTCGCTCATCGAGACCGAGAAGCTCCTCTCCGAGATGGTAGGCCGGCGCCTCGCCCAGATGAAGGCAGAGGGACGCTACGACGGCAAATTCTCGGCCCTCCACCACTTCTTCGGCTATGAGGGACGCTGCGCCGCCCCCTCCAACTTCGACGCCGACTACTGCTATGCGCTGGGCTACAACGCCGCCTGCCTGATCAATGCGGGAGTCACCGGCTACATGTCGAGCCTGCGCAACCTGACGAAGCCCTCCGTGCAGTGGCTCGCCGGAGGCATTCCGATCACCATGATGTTCAACATGGAGCGCCGCCACGGCGAGATGAAGCCCGTGATCCAGAAAGCTCTCGTTCGCCTCGACGGAACACCCTTCCGCCGCTTCGCCGCCAAACGCGACGACTGGGCCATCAACACCCAGTATGTGTTCCCCGGCCCGATACAGTATTTCGGCCCGGCCGAGGTGTGCGACCAGCCTACGCTCACACTCCACTACGAGCATCTCGACAAGTAATCACGCCTCATTACAGTCTGCCTTATGGACAATGTCAACATTCCGCCTTTGAAATTCAAGCCCATACTGAAAAGTGTGGTGTGGGGCGGCGAAAAAATCGCCCCCTTCAAGGGCATTGTTACCGAACAGGAAAAAATCGGTGAAAGCTGGGAGATTTCCGGAGTCAACGGCAACGAGTCGGTAGTGCTCAACGGCCCCGATGCCGGCCTCACACTCTCGCAGATGATCGAGAAATATGGCGCTGACCTTGTAGGCCATAAGGTCTACAACAGCTTCGGCACGACTTTCCCGCTGCTCATCAAGATCATCGACGCCGCCGGCGACCTCTCGCTGCAAGTTCATCCTGACGACGAACTCGCACGCCGCCGCCACAACTCGCTCGGAAAGACCGAGATGTGGTATATCGTCGACACAGAGCCTGACGCTGCCATCGTCAGCGGTCTCTCCAAGGAGATCACTCCCGACGAATATGCCGCCCGCGTGGCCGACAATACGCTGCTCGACGTCGTGGCCCACCACGTGTCGCATCCCGGCGACGTATTTTTCCTGCCGGCGGGACGCATCCATGCCATAGGCGCAGGCAACCTACTCGTTGAGGTGCAGGAGACGTCGGATATCACCTACCGCATCTACGACTACGGCCGCGTCGACGCCGCAACCGGCAAGCCGCGCCAGCTCCATGTCGAGGAAGCCAAGAAGGCGATCGACTATAAGGTCTATCCGTCCTACACCACCACTCCGACAGATCTCGGCAACGGCATCCGCGAGCTTGTAGTATGCGACCATTTCAGCGTCTACGAGCTTACGATCGACGGCGAGCACACGTTCCGCCCTGTCGTCGACTCCTTCTCGGCCCTGACCTGCATAGAGGGCGAGCTGACGGTCAGCGACGACCGTGGCAACTCCGTAGATCTCAGCAAGGGCGAGAGCCTGCTCGTGCCGGCCTGCGACAAAGCGTTTGTCATTTCCGGCTGCGGACGCATCATCGACGCCCACTGCTGACCCCTTCAGCCGGTCTGATATCCTCGGATCCGTCCGACATTACCTACACAATCGCCCCGCCGACACTACCGCCAGCGGGGCGATTTTCACACCACCAAAATCAGATCCCCTGAAATCAGCTCTTCGCCATTCATTCCCCACACAGACACGCATAATCTGACATATCAGACATAAGAGATATGAACATCAGAAAAACTCTTGCAGCACTGCTGCTCGCCGCCGGCGCCATCACGGGCGCCGGCGCGCAGGAGCCGCTGACTTTCGCCATCGCGTCGGACTTCCACGCGCCCGACGTGCCGGGCGGACTGGAGCGCGTGCAGGCATTCATCGACACGGCACGCGCCCGCGGCGTCGACTTCATCATAGAGCTCGGCGACTTCGCCTGCCTCGACAGCGCCTCGGCCCCATACCGCGACGCCTGGAACTCGTTCCCCGGCTACCGCTACCACACCATCGGCAACCATGACTGCGACCGCTACACCAAGGACCAGTATGCCGGAGGCATGGGCATGCCGGGCCGCTACTACTCGTTTGACCGCGGCGACTGGCACTTCATCGTGCTCGACAACAACAACTGGGCCGACAAAGAGGGCAACATCCACCCCTACACCCGCGGCGACTACTACGGCAAGTCGGTCGACTGGATGGAACCGGAGCAGCTCGAATGGCTCCGCCGCGATCTGGCCTCGACCGACAAGCGGTGCATACTTTTCTCTCACCAGAGCATCGACTTCCGTCTCAAGAACGGCGAAGAGGTGCGCCGAGTGCTGGAAGAGGAGAACCGCCGCGCCGGACGCCGCAAGGTGGTTCTCGCATTCAGCGGCCACGACCACAGCAACTACAACCGCGAAATCAACGGCATATACTACTCGCAGATCAACAGCGCCTCGTACGTATGGATCGGCAAGGAGACGCAGACCGAGCGCCGTTTTCCCAAGGAGATCAACGACCGCTACAGCCTGATGAAATACTCGATGATGTATGACCGTCCACTGTGGGCCATAGTGACGCTTACCGACGACGGCATATCCATCGAAGGCGTCAAAGGCCGATTCATTCCTCCCACTCCCGAAGAGATCGGCATAAAGGAAAACGTCGACGCACTGCCACTCGTATCTGTCATCGAGGACTATGAGATCAGACTTTGAGGTTTAAGATTATTATCATATGTGTTTCCACCGACTGCGGCCACCTCCGGTCGCAGTCGGCGTCGTCTCCGGCCGGAGCCCCGGCGAGGTG
>CALHWU010000126.1 GCA_938039795.1 uncultured Muribaculaceae bacterium | reverse complement strand
ATTTTTCAGTTTATACATGGGCAAAAATGCAACCAATGTCAATTCTCCGATCTATTTTCGTTTTGGGGCTTAAGATGGATAAAAAGCTCCGTATTCCGGGGCTCATGGAGAAATCGGAATCATGATTCAGGATTCCGCGATCAGTCTGCTACATTGTCGATTGTAGGTGGTGCGACTGAGACTCATACGCACCACCCGCAAGTACATCCCGAAGTATTTCAATTCTCTAACGGTAAGATGGAGAAATGGCGCCGATGCTACCGCGAGAGTTGGCTTTCGCCATAGTGGATTTATAGCTTTTGGAACCTATTTGTGTTTTGCCGTTCTTGAAGATCTTCCATGGGCGCTGTGAATTTTCATGATTTTGGTCGGCGCCGACACTCTCCTCATAGTAGTCAGGCGGCAAAACCGCAGCATACACCGCGTCATCGGCGGCAATCACAGTGCTGTTAGCTATCTTTTCAGTCATCAAGCGTGACACCTCGGCTGCAAAACTATCGTCGTCGCCTTTGCCACTATAACAAGTATGCAGTACGATAGGAAATGGGGCGCCCTTTGCGTCAAGCACGATATTGAAGTCGTCAAGCGTCTGCATGATGAGGCCGACGACCTGCTCGGCATTAAGCACCTTACCATCCATCTGGATGCCAATGGGATTGCCGTGTTCGTCGGTCACGCCATGTGCGTTTAGATGAAAACCGGGACCGGTGGTAAACTGGTCATTGAGCATGGCTTCGATATCACTGTCGCTATAGCGTAGGCCACTTTTGTCGACGAGCCCGATGTTGAGTTTTTTGTAGTCGGGGTCTGTTGATAAGAATCGATGATTCTTGAAATCAGTGCGGTCGATGGTGGTTACAGTTTCATCCCCGGATATAGAGTGCACTGTCTTATGTGGCTCAGGCTTACTCAGTTGGGTAAAACAATCTTCGAATGCTTCGATTTTGCTGATGTCTTCAGCTGTATATTTTGTTTGTGCCACACAACTCAATCCGCATAGAAGAATAAAGAAAACTGTTATTTTTGTCGTTAACATAATCAATGGTTATTTTATACAACCCGGGCAGTCTTTGAATTTATTCAACAGCACTGCCACTGCCTTTTCACTTTGAGATACATCTTTCTTCGCTTTGTTGGCGGAGCCCACATCACTCTTAGCTTGATTGTAGGAACGTTCAATTTCAGCCGATTCCGGTTCGCTGAGAACTCTACCCCTGTCTTGCTCGATTTCCCTGCGCACTTCGCTGTAGGACTGAGAGAAGTAACTATTGGGTAATTTCTCTATCTTATTGGCTGCAACTGCATTTGCGGAAGACTTGAAAGCTTTGACACTTTTGACTGCCTGATTGCGTTTTATATCAAAAGTTTGTTTCGCTTGGTCTCTCTTCTCTCTTGCCTTCTTCACTACCTTGTTCACTTCTGCCGAGCCTTGATCTCTAAGCCAATTGAGATATCGTTCGCCATTATCGCGATTCAACTCGACCAAAAGAGCCTGATACTGCCCTTCTATGGTAGTGGCAGATTCCCATTTCTTGACTTCGTCCGCCGTAGCCTGTAATTCCCCCAAACTTTGGTTGTGAGGTTGAACAGTCTGACCTCGTTTAGTAGAGTCAGAAACTGCTTTCATTTGCCTTATAAATTCCTGATAAAGAGGATTAGTCTTCTCTATTTGTTTAGTTTTATTGTCTTTTTTATTTTGAGGCAAATCACCGGCAGTAATAGGGATTGATGAGCCAAACACTACTGCCGTGAAGACAAACAGGTATTTAATAATCGTATGCTTCATCTTCATCTGTATTTTGATTCTTATTTTCCGCTGATTTCGCCAATTCCATCTCTGCAATTTTTTTCTCCAGATAATCGGTGAGATAGTCGATTTCATCACAATCAAGCAGGTACGGGTCTTTGCCATAACGAGTCATGAGCTCTTCAATGTCATAGTTCTTGGTTGTCGGTTCTTCGTCATCAAGTCCGGCAAGAGGGTCAAGGCCTTCGACCCCATGTTTGCCTTTTGACTCTGTGAAATCCGGATGGTCAATGCGTCCCGAATTATCTACTTTACGGTAGTTTGCAGGATTGAAGTTATTAACCATAGCATCGCTTGCGGCAAATTCCTGATTGGCTTTTTCATGAGCAAGTTTTGTTCCTTGATGAATCTCCGCGGCTCCTATAAGAGCCTGATTGATATGTTTGTTGTCACGTTCAATCCGGGATTTCGATGGTTGCTGGGCATGGCGAGTTTGTCCCTCAGCTCCGTTTTTCCTTTTTACATTTGTCTTCGGTCCGGCTGCGATTACGGGAGAATTGGCAGAGCGCCGTTTATTTCCGGCAGATTCAATGCGTGGACCATAACGCTCCTCACGCATTTTCTGCAGTGATTTGCGTGCAATGCGCAGCTTTTCGTCTTTGGGCATTTCAATTTTCCAGTTGCGCACCTGCTCGACAGCATTCTTATTCTTGTCGGTGTTTCCGAGTCTAAGGTCTGTCTCGGTGGCGATGTTTAGAAAATCCTCCAACGCCTTATCGTATTTGTCCTGTGCCATGGACGTCAACCATGGAATCAGAAGCATTACATAAAATAGCCGTCTCCGTATCATGATATTATTTTTCTAGTTTATCGTTTCTAAAGGTCCCTTGCTTAACAATCTCACCTTTACCGGTGTAAATCCCCGTGCGTAAAACACCTTCACCATTGAATTTATAGTCCTTAAATCCTCCGGTATAGTTATATGGTGTATCTTTATCGTAATAGCTTAGATGTCCGTATGATGGCTCAACAGCAGCCTTAAACTTTTTGAGATAATCCTTCCGAGCCTTGTCATAGGTCTGCTGATATTTGTAGCGAATTCCGGCTATTTCCTCTTCTTCGTCATCAAAAGCTTCAAGAATTCTAATCAGGAACATCGGACTGTCGAAGAAATCCACATCTTGCTTATACCTGAATCTCCCGGCATACTCCGCTCCCTTATCCTTTGGGAAAGGGAGGGTCACGGTATACCAATATGCCAGATCGGGATTATCCTCAATATCTCCTATTAATTCTTTGACTCCAACCCAATCTTCATTTGAGTTGTATTCTATAAAATCGAAATGAGTTGGTTTGCCATAAATCTTCCATCTGTATTTCACAAAATTTCCTAATTTTTCCATATTAATGCTATTCCAGATTGACCATACTGATTCGTCAAAAAGTGATACGTTCGGATCCATCGCGCCAATAGCTCCCATTCCGGAAATGAAATATGAATAGTCAGGTCTGGTTAGTTTATAAAGAAAAAACTCACGTCTTATAAAGTCATCTATATAGGAATCGCCGTCCGAGCGGTCGATAAAAGTATTGTAATCCATCTTTACCTTCATCACTCCGGGCATTATTTCATACATCTCCATGCTTATGATATAACTTTTCACTTTTGTCACCGCCAGCTCTCTGGCAATACCGATGCCAATACGTCCGATGCTTTCGCTTAGTGTCTGTGCCGCTAAATTCTTTCCGCTAAGGGGATTGTCACGGTTGGCCACAGCTATACCGGAGGTGGTTTCGGAGGACGTTTTCTCAAAATTGTCGGAAAGGGCCTTGGCGAATTCCGAATTACCCTTATTTAGTTTACCGTCCTTGAAAGTAATTTTCATTCTTTTCTTACTTGGAGTATATTCCACACCTTCCGTCAAATATAGATACTTGGAGCCATTTCCGTTTTCAAGAGCCTTTGAATGAAAGTAGTTGCAGTTTGGGTCGATGGCGGCTAAATAACGGTCATTTTCTTCGTCCAGGCAAATCTGAATGGCAAACATCGGAGCCCCAGCCATATCTACATGCGAGCTCACCCACGAACCTGTGATTCTTTGGGCAAAACTTGGATTGGCGTCCTTAATATAACTTTGGAAGCGCTTGATTGTCTCGTCGTCATGAGAAATCTTTCTATCATACGACAAAGTCGTTTCCACTAACTCGTCATACATTCCTTCCGTTGCTTCAAGATTGCCCTTAAGGGTGAGGATATTTTTATACAGCTTCGTGGTCTCGGCAGTTTGATCTTCTATTGAATTGACTTTATTTTCCAACCTACCAAGCTTATCAATAGATTCGATGTTCGACCAGGTTCCTGTCTTGACATTCAATTTGATTTCTTCAAATTTAGCCTTGCAGTCTTCATAACTCATCTCTTCACCACGGCAAACGGCCCCAAGGGAAAGAAAAACTACCGCCAAAAGGATTCTCATTGATAAATTCACTGTTCTCATTTGGGTCACTGCTGTCTCGGGCATCCTCTCGTTGACATTAAGTTGGTTTATACGAGAAAACGTAGGATCCGTATCGTTACTCGACTTGCTTTTTCAAGGCAATCTGGCTTAGGTCGCTTCGTAGAACGAGTAAAGTAGAGCCTATGTCGTTGATATACACCACCAAGAGAACACACCGAAAGACATAATCCTCCAATGGGAATGTTTATCAAACCCGCGACATCTACCGTTACCTCATTCTTGACGAAGTTCTGAAACTGCCAAATTTCTGAAACAGCCAAAAATCAAGCGTCGATAAACGCTTTCATTATTTAATAACCTCCATCGCCCGAGCTACTAAAAACAGAAACTCTCACGGTGTTAGGTCAATGCAAAATTAACACTTATAATACAGACAGACAAAATTTTCTCAAGAAATATTTTGTTCTTTCAGAAAGAAGTGCTATATTGGCATTCAAGAGAGCAGTTCGCCCGAAATACCTCAAGCAGCCTTATACCCCACAGGCTTATCCGCCATTTTGCGGATTTACCCATTTATACCTCGAAAAACAAGCAAACTTGTCAATTTTTCAGTTTATACTTTGCTAAAATCGCAGTTCATGCGCATTTTTCAGTTTATACATGGGCAAAAATGCAACCAATGTCAATTCTCCGATCTATACTCGGGCAAATCCGCTTCTACCCGCGCCCCACGTAAAATAGTCATTTGTCACGTAAGAGAGATTGACTTATCCTTTTGTTACGTATAGCTATCAGTTTCTGATGCGACATCACGCAGAAGAAAAATCTTGATATCAAGTTTCTGTAGGTCAACGTCAGGTCAGATGTTGGCAGCCGGTTAGTCAACCATTCTCAGGCAAAGAGTCAACCCTACCAAGTAAAACCACCAAACAAAGTCAACCCATTTCAGGAACGGACAGGCGTGCGATTTTGTATGTAATCGCCCTGTCCCTCTTTGATTTTCTTGTTTTCATCCCGGGTATTGCGCTGTCGTGGGTCGACGATGAAATTGGCGTCTATCATCTTGCCCTCGTTGACGATAAGTCTCAATGAAGCGATGTGCCCGTGGAAGAGCAAGTATAGCATCTTGGCGTGGTGGCGTTTTACCATCAGTTTGAGTACCGTTTTAGCATCATTATCAATTTTATCAGATGCATTGAGCCGCTTAATTGCGGATTAAGGAGGGGATTGATTAAGAAATTGAAGTTAAAGTGGGCTTATAAGTTGGAGTCTGACAGATAAAAGGCTATATTTGCAGTAAATTACCACAATCACGAAATTTACCAATCAGAAAATTCCACTGCAATGGCTGTAAAATTTTATAAGTCAGAAAATCAGGTGCCTCTGGAGATGCACAAAGTGCGTGTTGTCCAGAAGCTTAACCTGCTGCCGATAGAAGAGCGTCTGAAGGCGATTCAAGAAGCCGGCAATAATACTTTCCTGCTGCAGAACAGGGATGTGTATCTGGATATGCTTACTGACAGCGGCGTGAACGCCATGTCTGACAAGCAGACTGCTGCTATGCATATCGCCGACGACGCATACGCGGGCTCCGAGACCTTCAACCGCCTGAAAGCGGCTGTGAAGGAGGTATTCGGCACCGAGTATCTGCTCCCCGCACACCAGGGACGTGCCTGCGAAAATATTCTCGCCGAGGCGTTCGTGAAGCCGGGTCAGATTGCAATCATGAACTTCCACTTCACCACAACCAAGGCACATATTACCCGTATGGGCGGCGAGGTGATAGAGCTTGTACACAAAAAGGGACTGCTGCCGCAGAGCGATGATCCCTTCAAGGGCGATTTTGACCTGGAGGCGCTGAAAAATAAAATCGAGGAGGTAGGTCCCGAGAATGTTGCGTTCGTGAGAGTCGAGGCTGGCACCAACCTTATCGGCGGTCAGCCGCTGTCACTCGCCAATATGCTCGCTGTGGCTGACATTTGCCACGACTACGGCATCAAGAGCGTGCTCGACGCTTCTCTCCTGCAGGACAACGTTTACTTCATGAAGACCCGCGAGGCGCAGTGCAAGTACATGACCACAAAGCAGATTTACCACCTGCTCGCGGACAAGATGGACATCATCTACTTCTCAAGCCGCAAACTCGGATTTGCGCGCGGCGGTGCCATTATCAGCCACAACGAGAGTCTGATAAAGAGTCTGATGGAGTATATCCCGCTCTACGAGGGCTTCCTTACATATGGCGGTATGGATGTGCGCTCAATCGAGTCAGTGGCAGTCGGCCTACTGGAGAGCCTGGATATGGAGTATATCAGCCAGGGTCCGGAATTCATCGCATACCTTGTGAAGGAGCTTGACGACTACGGTGTGCCTGTGATTAAGCCTGCGGGCGGTCTGGGCGCGCACCTCAACTGCTCCGAGATTGTGCCGGGCGTTCCTCACAGCCAGTATCCCGCTGCCGCAGTGGGCGCCGCACTCTACATCGCCGGCGGTATCCGCGGCATGGAGCGTGGTACAGTGAGCGAGCAGCGGGAGCCGGACGGCACAGAGCGCTACGCTGAGCTGGAGTTGCTGCGTCTGGCAGTGCCGCGCCGCGTGTTCACCCTCAGCCAGATAAAGTATGTGGCGGACCGCGTGAAGTGGGTATGGGACAACCGCGACATCATCGGCGGACTGAAATGGACAGAAGAGCCTGCTGTACTCCGCTTCTTCTTCGGCAGAATGAAGGAAATCGGTCACTGGCAGGAGGATCTCGCGGCTAAGTTCCGCGAAGACTTCGGCGACTCCTTATAGGGCGCGTGATAACGGCTCATCCGGGTCGTTGCCGGAACCTACGAATAAAATCAAGGCACTACATCAATTTTGATTTTTGATGCAGTGCCTTGATTGTTTGCCGTTATTATGTATCCTCATGAAGGTAGTCGATAGTGAAGCATATATTGCATGGCGACGGTCAGGTCAAGGCGATAAAGATTTGCAGTAACATTTGACGGGAGGGGGTGATTTATTTTTGCAAAAAACAGGTGAATGAACGGGATTTTGTCTATATTTGCAACTTAAACTCTTTGGAAAACCATAAAATCGTAAATATTATGTCAGAAATCAAATGCGTAGGCATCCTCACCTCGGGAGGCGACGCTCCCGGAATGAACGCAGCCATCCGTGCCGTCACCCGTTCGGCCATCTTCGCCGGCTTCAAGGTGAAAGGCATCTATCGCGGCTACAAGGGACTGATCTCCGACGAGATCCAGGATTTCAAGACCCAGAACGTCAGCAACATCATACAGATGGGAGGCACTATCCTCAAGACGGCGCGCTGCCCGGAGTTCGCCACTCCCGAAGGCCGCCAGCTGGCTTACGACAACATAAAGCGCCACGGCATCGACGCGTTGGTAGTGATAGGCGGCGACGGCTCTCTTACCGGCGCACGCATCTTCGCCAATGAGTTCAACCTGCCGTGCATCGGCCTCCCCGGCACCATCGACAACGACCTCTACGGCACCGACACCACTATAGGCTACGACACCGCACTCAACACCATCATGGAGTGCGTCGACAAGATACGCGACACCGCCACCTCACACGAACGCCTCTTCTTCATCGAGGTGATGGGACGCGACGCCGGCTTCCTCGCCCTCAACGGCGCCATAGCCTCCGGAGCCGAGGCGGCCATCATACCGGAGATCTCTACCGAGGTCGACCAGCTTGCCGAACTGATACAGAACGGCTTCCGCAAATCGAAGAACTCCTCGATAGTGCTCGTGGCCGAAAGCCCCGTCACCGGCGGAGCCATGGGCATGGCCGAACGCGTCAAGAACGAGTATCCCGGCTACGATGTGCGCGTGTCGATACTCGGCCATCTGCAGCGAGGCGGCTCTCCGACAGCCCACGACCGCATCCTTGCCTCGCGCATGGGAGCGGCGGCCATCGACGCCCTGCTTGAGGATCAGCGCAACGTGATGATAGGCATAACCAACGACAATATCTGCTACGTGCCCTTCACGAAGGCCATCAAGAACGACAAGCCGATCAACCGGGCTCTGCTCGACACCCTGCGCCGCCTGTCGATCTGATGGATTCAACAGACTTACCACCCATTCCCGCAGGATTCCTGCAGGAGATAGACTCATACGGCTCACCGTTGACGAGCGGCCTGGCGGCTGCGCTTGACGGTGAGCCGTCGGTGGCTATACGTGTCAATCTGTCGAAGCCGGTGAGCGCATCGACGTGGTCCGGCGCAAAGCCGGTGCCCTGGTGCGACTGCGGATTCTATCTGCCCGAGCGGCCGCTGTTCACCGCCGATCCCCGCCTTCATCAGGGGCTCTACTACGTGCAGGACGCATCCTCGATGATAATAGCCCGCGTGGTCAGCCATCTTGCTGCCGGACACCCCGTCAGCTACCTCGACGCATGCGCCGCGCCTGGTGGCAAGACAACCGCGGCATTGTCGGCGCTTCCCGCGGGCTCGGCCGCCGTGGCCAACGAATTCGACCGACGCCGCTACGCCATACTCTGCGAAAACCTCGCCAAATGGGGAGTGCCCGCAGCAACAACACAGGGCGCCACATCTCGCTTCCGCGACTTCCCGGGAGCATTCGATATCATCGGCGCCGACGTGCCCTGCTCCGGCGAAGGGATGATGCGCAAGGACGCCGAGGCGCGCCGCCAGTGGAGTCCCGGGCTCGTGGAACAGTGCGCCGCCCTGCAGCGTGAGATCGTCGCCGACCTCTGGGAAGCTCTCCGGCCGGGCGGATACCTGATCTACAGCACCTGCACCTTCAACCGCCATGAAAACGAAGAAAACGTCATGTGGATCATCAGTGAACTCGGCGGCGAAAGCGTCGATCCGGGCTTTATCGATCCATCATGGGGCATAGCTCCGGGCATAACTACCGACGCCGCATGCATGCGCTTCATGCCTCACCGTCTCGACGGCGAAGGGCTCTTCATGGCCGTCGTGCGCAAGCCCTTGCAGGACTGTGCCGCGCAACCGCGCCGCATGAAGTTGCTTCCCCCGAAACATGACCGCCGCTACGACAGCTGCCGCCAATGGCTCACGGCTTCCGACTCCATCATCACTGCCGAGGGCGACCGGCTTTTCGCCACAATTCCGGCAATTACGCCGCAGCCTCTCTGGCCACGCCTGCTGCTCGGCGAAATCAAAGGCAAGGATATCATTCCCTCGCAGGAACTCGCCATGTCAACACTCCTGGCAAAAGACCGTTTCCCGGCCTGCGACGTCGCTCTTGAAACTGCCCGGGCCTATCTGCGCCGCGAGGCCGTCAGCGTCGACGCGCCGCGTGGATTCGTACTGCTGACCTTCGACGGCCAGCCGCTCGGATGGGTGAAAAACCTCGGCAACCGCGCCAACAACCTCTATCCCACGCAGTGGCGCATCCGCATGACTCTCTGACGCCTACCCTTCAGGACTCTTTCCACAACCGACCCATTCTCACAAAAGAGATCAGACACAATTTACCGACACAACCCTAAAACTCTCATCATCATGAAAGCCAATCTTGTCACAGCGGCTATATCACTGCTTCTGGCTGCATTCACAGTCAGTGCGGTCGACAACGATCTGCCACGCCTCAAAAAAAGCGACATCGACGGGTATTATTATGCCGACCCCGACGGCACCATCACTTTCGGCACAGGTTTCCGCAGGGCCACGGCGTTCAACAGCGACGGAGTGGCGGCTGTAAGCTTCGACGGCAACAGATTTGCCATCATCAACAAGCATGGAGCCATTCTGTCGGAATTCACTCTGCCTTCAGCTCCAACAAGCATCTACAAGGGAGTGGCACTTTTCAAGAACAAAGGCAAGGAGTTTCTGATGAGTATCAGTGGCGATACTCTGTCCCCGATGTTTGACCGCATAAAGCTTGACGACGGACTCATAACGGTCCGCAAGGGGCTTGCCGACGAGAATTTCACCGACGGAACATTCAGGCCGCTCATCGACGAACGCATCCACGAAGTCACTACCCGCAATCTCAGTCACAAGTCAGGAGGCAAAGAATACAATGCTGTTGTCGGCGTCGTCCGCTACCCCGGCAAGCGAGGCACCGGAGTGGTCGACATGGACGGCAACAACATATTTGCTGGCAAAGGGATGCTTGCGCACTCAATGTTCGGCTCACAATACTCCTCATATATAACAGATTTCCGCAAAGCCGAGGTCAAAAGCGGCCACAGATGGCAGGCTGACCCCGACCTGCTGGTGGTAGGAAGTCCCGACGGCGGATCGACTTTCGGCATTTATCTTCTTGACGGCACCGAGATAGTGGCGCCGAAAGCAAAATCGGAAGAAAAGGCATGCAAAGCGCTTGCCAAGGAATTCCAGAAAAAACTTGTGCCTCGACTGGATGACGGCACTTACGCCCGTTCAACCGAAAACGCCATGCGACGGCTTGACAGCATCACAGCCGCTCGCCGGGCCGCCAATCTCGCACAACTCGGCATCGCGCCCGACTTCGACTATATCCGGCTGCCTGTGCTCCGCTACTTCTGCCGCCCTGAAGAAGTGGCCGCCGCCCCCGCGCGCAAAGCGGCCAAAGGGAAAAAGAGAGGCCGGTCACGCGCCGCTGCCGAAAAAACCTACGTGCTGTCATCGGAGTTTACCACCGAAAAATTCGTGTCCGAAAAATTCGCCGAGATAAAAGATATGGGAGTGTTTTTCGCATGCCGCCGTCCCGGCGAGAAGAAGTACAATCTCTTCAACACCTACTGCGAGCAGATGACTTTCGACGGGTATGACGACATCAAAGTGTGGAATTACAACAGCAAGAGCGAAGAGATATTCCTGGTGCGCGACGGAAACAATTACGGACTTCTGTCAACTCTGGGCACGGAGATCCTGCCGCCGCAATACTCCGGATTCAAGGACACCACCATAGAACCGGCTATCGGAGTGCGCGACGGCAAACACTACCTCATCGACAGCGAGACCGGGCGACTGCTCGGCGGGATACCCTACGACACTATCGACTGGATAGCGAGCCGTGGAATGCTCGACGTCAGCCGCATGGGTTATGACACCAAGGTCGACAAAAACGGCAAGGAGTCCCCTTCAATAGCCCACCTGGCCTTCAACAAGGTATATGAACTTCATCAGAACAATGGCGATCCGCAGAAAATACTCGAAGGCTATATCGACGTGCTCGCGCTCTGCAACGACGGCGACAAGGAAGTGAAGGGAGCCGCTTACTGCAACGTCGGCGCACTGTTTGTCAACGCCGGCCAGACCGACAAGGGGAAAGAGTATTACCGGCTGGCCGTGAAATACGGCAGCTCCACCGCCGCGTCGAATCTGCAGGGCATGCAGGCACAGGAGAAATCATCGCGCTGGGAGGCTTTCGGCAACGCGCTCAACGCCTTCTCACAGGCAGCATCCGCTTTCAGCGGCGGACAGGGATTCATGGGAGGATTCGCTGCCGGCATGTCGGGCGACTCCGGCGCTTCGGGCTACAGCTCGGGAGGCAGCGCCTACGGCGGCGAATCATATCAGTCGGAAGGAGGGTCATCCACGCCTAAAGCCTCGGGAGGCATGAGCGAAGCTTCCTACCGCGACATCTACTCAAGATGGGAACGTCAGGCAAAAAGCACTTACGAGTCACTGACCATGCAGGGCACCCGGACGTCGCGCGGCGGCAAAGCCGAATCAGGCACCACCGACGGATTCTGGCGCCATCATTATGCCGGATTGAAAAAGAACCTGCGGGAAGCCCAGACGGAGATGCGCAAGACACGTCAGGAAGCGCGCCGCGCAGGCTACACCATACCGCAGTCAAACTATGAGACAGTCACCGTCAGCATGTGACGCCAAAAGACTCATCACAGACGTATCTTGACCGCGCTGTCAGCCGTCATCACGATGTAATAACCATGATGGAGCGACACTGAGCGCAGACCCGATAACGCGCTTTCTACAACAAAGCGGTGCGCACCCGTTGCCGGAAACGCACCGCTATATCTGTTTATGAGAATGAATCTGTCAGAAATCCTTATTTCAGCAGCGACTCCACGTAGGCAGTGAAATCTGCCTCCGACATCGAACCGATCTGGTTAGCTACGACAGAGTCGGCACTGATAGCCGTGATCTGGGGGATCGACTGCACCTGATACTGCACAGCCAGAGCGGGGCACGAATCGGTGTCGACCGAGAAGAAAGTGATGCGGTCGGCATACTTTGCAGCTACCTTGTGGAACACGGGCTTGAACTGCTGACAGGGGCCGCACCATGTGGCGTTGAAGTCGATGATGGCAAGAGGGGTGGAGAAAGAGAGAGTCGTGTCGCCGGCGGCTACTTCTATCACAGCCTCGGCCGGAGCGGCTACAGCTGTTGAATCGGTCTGCGTGGCTGCGGCGTCGGAGCTCGTCTTTGAAGAGCAGGCTGCCATGAGAGCCATTGATGCGGCTGCTGCCGCGATAATGTTAAGCACTTTCATTGTAATTCTTGTAGATTTGATTTTACCCTGATTGATTTCGGCCGCAAAATTAGCTATTTTCAAGCCAGTTTGCAAAAATCACTGCCATGATTTTTGAAACGTGGGGAGTTTGACCTATCTTTGCATCTACTTTGCATAAACAACACATTTGACAAAACCCAGCAAACAACATCAGAAATGAAATCTTATCTTGCCATTGTAACGATAGCTGTAATGTGCGGCTGCCTCCCGCTCGCCGCCCAGAGCCGCGGCGACAATCTGCAGCGCGAGGCCGACTCGGCGCTGGAGCAGAAAGAGTATGTCAAGGCCCGCTACAACTATCTCAAAGCTTATGAAGCCTTTGCAAAAGAGCAGAATCCTGAAAAAGCCATTCCCGCAGCGGTCAACGTCAGCGCCCTCTATCATCGCGAGAACTACTACAAGGAAGCCTTCGAGACCCTGATGGGAGCCGAGGCCGTGCTGTCGGCGGCGGAGACGGAGCAGAACAAGCCGAGACCCGCGCTCCACTATCCCATAGCACGCGAACGCCACCGCATGTACATGAAGCTCAAAAATGCCGAAAAGGCACGCGAACAGCTTGCGAGAATGCGCCAGTGGGCCGCTGACGCGAAAAACCCCGACACAGACAAGGATCTCCTGACCACCGAAGCCAACTTCTACTATACATTCGGACAGCCCGACAAGGGCGATATGGCCATAAACAGTCTTATCGCGCTATATCTCAAGGATCAGGACTACGACAAGGCCGACGAATGCTACAAATCGATCATCCAGACCGCTACGCGCACCAACAATGCACGCATGCTCGCCCGCTCCTATGAAAAATATCTCGCATGGAGCGACAGCATCGGCAAAGTAAGGGCGGCTGCCGAATACGCCAGACTCAACGCCGACTATGAGGCAGCCCAGAAGACCATCGAGGAGCGCGACTCGTCACTGACCGCCAAGACGGCCATAATCGTCGGTCTCATCGCGCTGGCCGCACTGCTCGCCGTGGCGCTCATATTCCTCGGCATAAGCCTCGTGCGCTATATAGCTCTTACAAAGCGTCAGAAAAAGGCCATCAACACCGCCAAGGCCAACAACGAGATGAAGAGCCGCTTCATCGCCAACATATCATCGCAGATGGCCCCCACTCTCGACACCCTGCCGCAGAATCTGCCGGCAGTCAAGGCGCTGAAGGGATTCGCCGAACATATTCAGACCCTCTCCGACCAGGAGAACGCTATCGACCAGCCGCTACCGGCGGAGGATGTCAACGTGGCCGACTTCTGCCAGCAGGTCGCTGCCGAGACCGAGCCACGGCTGCGGCCTGAGGTGACACTCGCCGTAAACGCTCCCAAAATGAGCGCCCGCATAAATCCCGAGGCTCTCGGCGCCATACTGAAGCATCTTCTCGCCAACGCGGCCGAATACACTCCGGCCGGAGGCAAGATCACTCTCGATTTCAAGAAACGCGGCCCGCACAACATACAGTTCATCGTCACCGACAGCGGTCCGGGCGTCGATCCCGAAGCGAGAGCCGACCTCTTCAAACCGTTCGCACAGGTGCGCGATCTCACCGGAGGCGACGGACTCGGCCTCCCCATCTGCGCCGTGACGGCCGCCCGCATGAACGGCACAGTGCGCCTTGACGAAGAATACACCCACGGAGCGCGCTTCATCGTCGAGATCCACCCCTGACGCCGGTATCACAACCACAAGCATATAACGACTTTACCCACTACATACAGCAATGGAAAAGAAATTCAAACGAACGCTCATAACCACCGCACTGCCCTACGCCAACGGGCCGGTGCACATCGGTCACCTCGCAGGCGTCTACGTGCCTGCCGACATATACGCGCGCTATCTCCGCCTGCGTGGCGACGACGTCATCATGGTGGGTGGCAGCGACGAGCACGGAGTGCCCATCACCATCAAGGCACGCGAAGAGGGAGTCACGCCCCAGGACATCGTCGACCGCTACCACGCCATCATCCGCGACTCGATGAAGGAGCTGGGCATCACGTTCGACGTCTATTCGCGCACCACGAGCGACATCCACTCGCACACAGCATCCGAATTCTTCCGCCATCTGTATGACAAGGGATGCTTCGAGGTGCAGACCTCCATGCAACCCTACGACGCCGAGGCCGGAGAGTTTCTGGCCGACCGCTACGTGGGAGGCACATGCCCCCATTGCGGCAAGCAGGCCTACGGCGACCAGTGCGAGGCATGCGGCACGTCGCTCTCCGCCACCGAGCTGATCGACCCATATTCGCGCCTGACCTCCGCCCCGGTAAGCTGGCGCGAGACCACCCACTGGTATCTGCCCCTCAACCAGTATGAGGAGCGCCTGCGCCACTGGATACTCGAAGAGCATCCCGAATGGAAGCCCAACGTGGCCGGCCAGTGCAAATCGTGGCTCGACATGGGCCTGCAGCCGCGCGCCGTCAGCCGCGACCTCAAGTGGGGCGTACCGGTGCCTGTGGAGGGCGCCGAAGGCAAGGTGCTCTACGTATGGTTCGATGCCCCGATCGGATATATCTCCAACACCAAGGAGATACTCCCCGACAGCTGGGAGAAATGGTGGAAAGATCCCGAAACACGCATCATCAACTTCATCGGCAAGGACAACATCGTGTTCCACTGCATCGTGTTCCCCGCCATGCTCATGGCCTACGGCGACGGATTCCAGCTCCCCGACAATGTTCCCGCCAACGAATTCCTCAACCTTGAGGGCGACAAGATATCCACCTCGCGCAACTGGGCCATCTGGCTCCACGAATACCTCCGCGAGTTCCCCGGCAAGCAGGACGTGCTCCGCTACGTGCTGACCGCCAACGCCCCGGAGACCAAGGACAACGACTTCACCTGGGCCGACTTCCAGGCGCGCAACAACAACGAGCTCGTGGCCATCCTCGGCAACTTCGTCAACCGCGCCGCAGTGCTCACCCACAAATATTTCGGAGGAGTGGTGCCCGTGGCCGGAGAACCCGCCGATACTGACCGCGCCATGATGGAGGAGATACGCCAGACCAAGACACGCCTTGACGAGGCTCTCGACACCTTCCACTTCCGCGAGGCCCTCAAGGAAGCGATGGAGATAGCCCGTATCGGCAACCGCTACCTCCAGGAGACCGAGCCATGGAAAACCGCAAAGACCGACGAGCAGCGCACAGCCACAGTGCTCAACTTCGCTCTCCAGATCTGCGCCAACCTCGCCGTGGCCTTCGAGCCGTTCCTCCCCTTCGCCTCGGAGCGCATGGTGTCGATGCTGCGCCTCGGCTCCCTCAGCTGGGATATGATAGGCCGTTTCGACCTCGTGGCGGCCGGCGAGGAGATCGCTCCCGCACAGCTTCTCTTCGAGAAGATCGACGACTCCGTGGTGGCCGCGCAGCTCCAGAAGCTCGAAGACATCAAGCGCGCCAACCAGCTCAAGAACTTCAAGGCCGAGCCGCAGGCACCCGACGTCGACTTCGACACATTCATGAAGGCCGACATACGCGTGGGCACAGTCAAGGAGTGCGTCAAGGTGCCCAAAGCCGACAAGCTCCTCAAATTCACCATCGACGACGGTCTCGGCGGCCGCACCATCGTCAGCGGCATAGCCCGGCACTACGCCCCCGAGGATCTCGTGGGCAAGCAGGTGTGCTTCATCGCCAATCTGCCGCCCCGCAAGCTCAAGGGCATCGAGAGTCAGGGCATGATCCTTTCGGCCGAGAATGCCGACGGCAGCCTCGTCGTCATCGGCCCGACAGGTCCGGTAGTGGCAGGCGCACAGGTAAAATGATCCTCCCATGGAAGCGCATC
>CALHWU010000125.1 GCA_938039795.1 uncultured Muribaculaceae bacterium | reverse complement strand
TTATGGAGAGCTGCGCAAGGCGATAGCGGATTATCCGTCCTTTTACAATATCAACAGCCTCAAGAACGCGCTGCATCAGCTTGAAGTCCGGAGTGTGAGACTCGACAGCCGCGAGGTATGTGCGCCCGGCGACGTGCTGAAGGTGACAGTGCACTCGTTTAATGTATCGGATGCCAAGATAGCACTTTACAGACTGCCCGACATGTTCATGTTTGACCGCTATTATCAGCTGAAGTCAGGGAGCGCCGCAAAACTCATCAGGACTGTCGACGTGAAATTCAGCGGAAAGGTACCTTTCAGGGCTGATGCCGAAGTAGCGCTACGGCCCGATCTGCCGGGTTACTACATCGTTGTGCCTATCGTAAGAGGAATATCCCATTACGGTAAAAGCTACAATGTAATCCATTGCACAGGTCTTGCCACCGGATTGCTGTCTCTCACGGACAAATCGGCCATAGTCGTCAATCCATTGAGCGGAGCCCCCGTAAGCGATGTGACGCTCGGCATATATAATCAGCGCAACAGAAATGCTCAGCAAACACCGATACAGACAGCCTCGACAGGGAGTGACGGCATATCGCCTCTCGACACTTCGAGCCTAAACGGTTACGGCTATATGCTGGCAGCCCAAAAAGGCTCCGACAGCTATGCCATTCCGATCAACCTTTATCCGGAGCACCGCAACGAAAACAGTGTGACCTCGCTTCAGGGATTCACTGATCTGGCGCTTTACCGCCCGGGCGACGAAGTGAAATGGATGGGAGTGGCATATGAGGCTACGGCAAAGGGACGCAAGGTGATCCCCGACCGTCAGATCTCAGTCAGCATGACCGATGTCAACAGCCAGACTGTCGACACCGTCACTCTGACCACCGACCGCTTCGGACGGGTCAACGGAGCGTTTGTCATACCGAAAGGACAGCTCACCGGCCATTATTCCATTCAGTTCAAATCGGAAGGGAAATTTATCGGAGCGGTGGGATTCGAAGTATCGGACTACAAGCTTCCGACATTCAAAGTCGAGATCACTGCAGTGGCCAACGACACACCGGTCAAGGGAGCTGTAACGGTCAGCGGCAACGCTATGACATACGCAGGGATGCCTCTTGCGGGCGCTGCTGTCAAAGTGTCGGCAAGCGAGATCGGATGGGCATGGTGGCGAAGCGCCAATGGCCAGAATTTCTATACATCGCCCGACACCGTCACCGACGAGCATGGCCATTTCGATGTGGTGATCCCGGCCTCGGCTCTGTCGGCTCCTGATCTGCGCCATCAGCTCCTGTCGGCAACCGCTACCGTAACTTCAGCCACAGCCGAATCGCAGACGGCCTCCAAAGTATTTACCCTCGGACTCCCCTACTACATAGCGGCCGACATACCGGCTGACATCGATGCTGAAAAACCGACTGATTTCAATGCACGCATCACCGGCCCTGACGGCAAGCAGATCACCGATACGCTTACATGGGAAGCATTGCGCGATTCGGTCGTGGCAGCCTCAGGACAGTTTGCAAGTGACCGGTCAGTATCCCTATCTTCCGTTCCATCGGGAGTATATAAATTGCGCATATCGCTTCCAGGAAAGGACTGCCGGCCTATGACCATGGAAAATGTGGCCATATACCGCCTTTCCGATCCGATGCCGCCGCGCGACGAACTGCTTTGGACGCCCGTCATGGCGTATAAGGCGGGAGAGGAGATTATCGTCGGTACCGGCATGGGAACGACCAACATATTGCTGACCTGCTGGACCTCCGACAGTATCATTTCACGCCGATGGCTCTCACTCGAGGGCGGAATACACCGCTTGCCCGTCGCGATGCCCGACGGCCTTGAAAAGATGACCGTCACAATCATGACAACGCATGACTACAAGTCTGCCGTAAAAAATATCAACGTCAGCCGCCCGACGCCTCCGAAGGGTCTGCGG
>CALHWU010000124.1 GCA_938039795.1 uncultured Muribaculaceae bacterium | reverse complement strand
CGGTCCAAATAGGCCGGGAAGACCAGAGCCTTCTCGTCCAGTCCGGAGTAGGGATCGACATAGGGGCCCGGCGTGATCGGCGTGATCGTCGTGGCTTGGTACAGCACGTCGCGCATCATCCAACCCGTATCCGTGTTGGGATAGGTACTGCCGCTCGGCATGTTGACCTGTTCGATGTACGTGCCCAGATTCAGGAAAGCCTTGAAGCTCTTGGTCACCTGATAGTCCAGATTCGCCCGGAAGCTGTAACGGTCCATTTTGGCCGACGGGTCGTAGCCGAGGAAGGATTTGGGCTCGACCTTCAGGTTGCCGCCCTGATGCAGATAGGCCGCGTTGACGAAATACTTGACTTTTTCCGTCCCGCCGCTGATGTTCATGTTGACGCGGGTCTGGGGCGTGTAGCGCTTGATCAGCTCCCGATAATAGTCGTGGTTCGGATACAGGTACTGCATCTGAGCCGCCTTCTTGGCGTAATCCGGATCGTTCGGATCGAGCCCTTTCAGCGGGTCGGCATACTTGGCCCGGGTAATTTCATCGAAGGGAGCTTCTTTATGGTCGTTTCTCGAAGCCTGATTCCGCAGGTCGATGTATTCGAGCGAGGTGAGGCGCTCCGGTTCCCGCGTGAACGAGGTCCAGCTCTGCTCGAAGTTCAAATCGAGCTTGGCCTTGCCGGTCTGTCCGCGCTTGGTCGTGATCAGGATCGCTCCGTTGGCTCCGCGCACGCCGAATACGGCCGTAGCCGAGGCGTCCTTCAGCACGGACACGTTGTCCACTTCGTCCGCGCTCAGGTAGTCCATGTTGTCGCGCGGCACGCCGTCGATCAGAATCAGCGGACTCGTGCCGTTGATCGTAGCGGCACCTCGAAGCATCAGCGTCGATTGGTCCTTACCCGGCTGGCCGCCTCCCTGCTGGAGGGAGGTCAGACCCGACAGGCGTCCGGCCAAGGCCGTGGAGAGGTTCGCCGACGAACTTTGCTTGAGCTCCTTGGTCTGAACCGACGAAACCGAGCCGGTTACCGAAACTTTTTTCTGGGTTCCGTAGGCTACGACGACGACTTCGTCGATGTTCTGCGATGCGATGATCAGGCCTTCGAGGATATGGGCGCGTTCCTCCGCTTTCCGGAGCTCGAATTTTGTGCGCCGTATCACTACCTCATGGCGGTGCTCGATAAATGACGAGAGCATCTCCTTGAGGTTGAGTGTGCGTGGACGTCCGTGGACGAGCGCTACGGAGTTGACGCTGAACGATGCCTGCATCTGAGTCATCTTGAACAGCTTTGTGAGCACTACATTGGGGTTGGCGTCCTTTTTGAGCTCGATGACGATGCGCATGCCCTTGTAGTTTGACTCGTCGTTGATGTCGGCTATTCCGTCGAGCTTTTTCTCGTTGACAAGGTCGGCTATGTATTTTATGAGCTGAGCCTTGTTGACGTTGTAGGGGATCTCGTGGACTATAATGTTGTCGTGGGAGTCGTGATGCTCAATGTCGGCTTTGGCGCGTATGACGACGCGTCCGCGGCCGGTAGTATATGCGTCGCGTATACCCTTGGTGCCGCAGATGATTCCTCCCGTGGGAAAGTCGGGGCCCGGGATGCTCTCCATCAGTTCCGGAATGGTGATCTCCGGGTTGTCGAGGAGTGCGATGGAGGCGTTGATCGACTCTGTCAGGTTGTGTGGCGGTATGTTCGTGGCCATGCCCACGGCAATGCCTTGAGCGCCGTTGACGAGCAGATTGGGGAACCGTGTGGGAAGCACGAGCGGTTCCTGACGGGTGTTGTCGTAGTTGGGCTGGAAATCGACAGTTTCGGAATCGATGTCGCTCAGCATCTCCTCTCCTATGCGGCGGAGTCGCACCTCCGTGTAACGCATGGCGGCAGCTCCGTCGCCGTCGACCGATCCGAAGTTGCCGTGACCGTCGACGAGCGTATACCGCATGGCCCAGGGCTGTGCGAGACGCACGACGGTGCCATAGATCGACGAGTCGCCGTGGGGATGATATTTACCCATGACCTCTCCGACACAGTTGGCCGACTTCTTGTATCCGTTGCTGGAGGTATTGCCCATCTCGTTCATGCCGAAGAGCACTCTGCGGTGGACGGGCTTGAGTCCGTCGCGCACGTCGGGGAGCGCTCTGCTGACAATTACCGACATGGAATAGTCGATATATGCCGACTTCATCTGCTCGTTAATGTCGATGCGGTCGATGCGGTCTTCTTTGATCAAATCTTCTTCTGATGCCATAAAGACTTGGGGTAGTAGTTACGTAGTTGTCCTGTTTGTTAAATATCATACAAAGGTAGCGATAATTTTGCAAAAAAGGTGAATCACGATGAATTTTTTCAGATGATGTGATGCAAAGTTGCCCGTATTGGCACAATTATTGCTAACTTTACAGCATAATTGAAGAGAAAGGTAAACGCATGACAGAAACCAATTTTTCGGCCGAGCTCAAACAGGTGCTCAACGACAGCACCCAGCAGGCTCTTCGTCACAATACATCGGTGATCCGTCCCGAGCACATACTTATGGCAATCATAAGCGATTCCTCGGGCAAGGGATTCAGGCTTGTGGAGCGGGCGACGGGCAGCAGTTCTGCCTATGAGCTGCACAGCGGCTTGACAAATATATGTTTGAAGCGGCTATCGACAGTCAGTCGCCTCAGGACAATCCTCCCAGCGTGTCGGTGAGCGACATCGCCAACAGGCTGATCAAGCTGAGCGTGCTTGAAGCACGCATGCTGAAAAGCGATACAGTAGATGTGGAGCATCTGTTGCTGGCCATATTCCATAATCCGGAGACCCAGTCGATGGATTTCATGAGCCCGTTTCTCCAGGCCGGCGTCACCTACGAGACTATCTACAGTCAGCTCACAGGGAAGCCTTCGGGCGCGGAAAGCGCATACACGGGCAGCGATGACGATGACGACGATGATGATATGCTCGACGCACCCGGCAACCGGGGTGAAAGCCACCGGCCGACAGCGCAGCAGGCCAAGCAGCAGGGGAGCAGTGACACACCGGTGCTCGATAAATTCGGCAACGACATGACGCGTGCGGCCGAGCAGGACCGTCTGGATCCGGTGGTAGGCCGCGAGGTGGAGATAGAGCGTCTTGCACAGATACTCAGCCGCCGCAAAAAGAATAATCCGGTGCTGATCGGCGAGCCGGGAGTGGGCAAAAGCGCCATCGTGGAGGGTCTTGCACTGCGGATCGTGCAGCGCAAGGTGTCGCGTGTGCTGTTCGGCAAACGGGTCATATCGCTCGACATGGCATCGCTTGTGGCCGGCACCAAATACCGCGGACAGTTTGAGGAGCGTGTGAAGGCGATACTCAACGAGCTCGCCAAAAACCGCGACGTGATACTCTTTATCGACGAGCTTCATACGATCGTGGGTGCCGGCAATGCCGCAGGCTCGATGGACGCGGCCAATCTGCTCAAACCAGCGCTCGCACGCGGCGAGATACAATGCATCGGCGCCACAACGCTCGACGAATACCGCAAGAATATAGAGAAGGACGGAGCGCTCGAACGTCGTTTTCAGAAGGTTATGATTGAGCCCACCACTCCTGAGGAGACTCTTACCATCCTCCACAATATCAAGGATAAGTATGAGGCGCACCACAATGTCAACTACTCCGAAAAGGCGCTGGAGGCATGTGTCAGTCTGACCGAACGGTATGTCACCGACCGTATGTTCCCCGACAAGGCTATCGACGCTCTTGATGAAGCGGGATCGCGGGTGCATATCACCAATATCAGTGTGCCGGATGAGATCACTTCGCTGGAGGATGCCGTGGCTGATGCCGCCAACAACAAACTGATAGCAGCCCGTGATCACGACTTCGAACGTGCGGCATCGTTCCGCGACAGCGAGAAGCAGCTTAAAGAGCGGCTCGACGAAGCCCGCAGGCGTTGGGAAAAGGAGCTCGACGCGAATCGTCAGACCGTCGACGAGGACAAGGTGGCAGAGGTTGTGGCGATGATGACCGGTGTGCCGGTGCAGCGCATTGCCCAGGCAGAAGGAAAACGCCTCAAGGAGATGGGGCCGCAGCTCAAGGAGGCTATAATTGGTCAGGACGAGGCTATCGGCAAGATCGTAAAGGCTATCCAGCGCAACCGCATAGGCCTGAAAGACCCCAACAAGCCGATAGGCACGTTCATGTTCCTTGGCCCGACAGGCGTCGGCAAAACCCATCTGGCCAAGAAGCTGGCGGAGTATCTGTTTGACTCGGCTGACACGCTGATACGCATCGACATGAGCGAATATATGGAGAAGTTCACCGTGTCGCGTCTGGTCGGCGCTCCTCCGGGCTACGTAGGCTATGAGGAGGGCGGCCAGCTTACGGAGAAGGTGCGTCGCCGTCCCTACTCGGTGGTGCTACTCGACGAGATCGAGAAGGCTCATCCCGACGTGTTCAATCTGCTGCTGCAGGTGATGGACGAAGGGCGTCTGACCGACAGCCTCGGGCGTCGCGTGGATTTCAAGAATACGCTCATAATCATGACGTCGAACATCGGCACGCGTCAGCTCAAGGATTTCGGATCAGGAGTGGGCTTCACCACTCAGGCCGTCGACCGCGAGTACAGCCACGGCGTGCTCCGCAAGGCGCTTAACAAGGCGTTTTCGCCCGAGTTTCTCAACCGTGTTGACGACATCGTGATGTTCGATCAGCTCTCCAAGGAGGCGATTTTCAGGATCATCGACATAGAGCTTCGTGGATTCTACCGAAGGGTAGCTGAGCTGGGTTACAGGCTTACCATCACCGACGAGGCTAAGAACTTCATCGCCGAGAGAGGATATGATCCGCAGTTCGGGGCGCGTCCGCTCAAACGCGCCATTCAGAAATATGTGGAGGATGAGCTTGCGGAGTTTATCATCGACGGCGAACTTCATCGGGGCGCATCGATCACGGTGGGGCTCGACAAGGAGAAGGGCACTACCGTCATAAGCGTAGCCGAAGTTCTTCCCGAGGGGAAGACTCCAGCGGCTCTGCCACCGGCCGATTGACAAAATGTCAGTTAATGATTACAAAATGTCACGCCCCTGGCGTGGCATTTTTTTTGCATGATTGTTATACAGAAATAAACGAAAACTGAAAATATGAGCACTCAAAAAGGTAAAATCGGGGTAACGACCGAAAATATCTTCCCCGTAATCAAAAAATTCCTCTACAGCGATCATGAGATATTCCTGCGCGAGCTGGTGTCAAATGCAGTCGATGCCACGCAGAAGCTGCGCACTCTCGCGTCGTTCGGCGAATTCAAGGGCGAGCTGGGCGACATGAAGGTGCGTGTCAGCGTCGATCCAGAGGCCGGCACGCTCACCGTCAGTGACCACGGCATAGGCATGACCGCCGAGGATATCGACAAATACATCAATCAGATAGCCTTCTCGGGAGCCGAGGAATTCCTTGAAAAATACAAGGACAACGCCAATGCCATCATAGGCCATTTCGGACTCGGATTCTACTCCGCGTTCATGGTGGCCAAGAAGGTGGAGATCCGCTCGCTCTCCTACAAGGAGGGCGCTGAGGCCGTGAAATGGGAATGCGACGGTTCGCCGGAATTCACCATGGAGCCGACCGACAAGACCGAGCGTGGCACCGATATAATACTTTATATCGACGACGACAACAAGAACTTCCTGCAGCAGGCTGAAATCGACTCGCTGCTGAAGAAATACTGCCGTTTCCTCCCCGTGCCCGTGATTTCCGGCAAGGAGCAGGAGTGGAAGGATGGCAAGATGACCGACACCGACCGCGACAAGGTGATCAACGATACAGAGCCGACCTGGACAAAGAAACCGGCCGACCTCACCGACGAGGATTACCGTAACTTCTACCATCAGCTCTATCCGGGCCAGGAGGATCCTCTCTTCTGGATCCATCTCAATGTGGACTATCCCTTCACTCTCACCGGCATATTGTTCTTCCCGAAGATCAAAAACAATTTCGAAGTCAACAAAAACCGCATCCAGCTCTACTGCAACCAGGTGTACGTCACCGATTCGGTGGAGGGCGTAGTGCCCGACTTCATGATGCTTCTGCAGGGTGTCATTGATTCGCCCGACATCCCGCTGAACGTGTCGCGCAGCTATTTGCAGAGCGACTCGAACG
>CALHWU010000123.1 GCA_938039795.1 uncultured Muribaculaceae bacterium | reverse complement strand
TGGCAACACTATACTCCTGACACCTTCCCCACCCACCGGGAAAATCCGCTGACCCACGATTTGCCGAGCCACACCCGCAGGGTGGGCTGAAGCGTGAACGTGCGGAATTTCAGGTCGCCTCTGAAATAGTTGAAGCCGCTGTAATATAGCGGCAGCGAGGCCGAAAGCTGTCCCTTGATGGTGATCTCCGGTTCGGCGTTGATCATCAGGAGGCCCCATGCCGGGGCGTTGGTAGATATGACGAAACGGCGCGGTTGTTCGCCGTGCTTGCGTAATGTTTTGTTAATTAGCGGTTTATTTGGTGGGGGGGGGTAGCCACTGACATTGTCCTCAACTCCGGCGCTAACGCCGAGAGAGCAGAGGAGAGCTAATATGATGAGGCGAGTGGCTGGTGTCAATAAAGGCACTGTGTAATGGGTGTTTTTATATAATTCTTAGGTTTTGCGTCTGCAAAGGTAACCCTTTTTATCCATCTCCGCAAAATCCGGGCTCGATTTCCTGTCCCTAAATAGGGGTCAGAGCCGGCGACAACGGGATGCGGAGAGGTTCGGCTCCGATTTTTGGGTTTTTTAAGTTCTTTTATGGCTGAAAGCGAAAGCCTTTTTTGCCTGGCCGATTGTTGTCTATACTGAACCGCATGATAAGTGTGATGCTATTTGAATGTGACGCACCAACGGGACTGAATGATATTCTACATCCCTCGTCCCTGTTGATCGGGTAGTGATACCGGGCTGCAGGGCTCTCATAAATAAATAGTTGAAACGTGAGAGGGGGAGACGGCCGAGCCGTCTCCCCCTTTGCGGTCAATGCTCCGGATAGATGGAGCTGACGTTGAAATGTCAGTGGATCAGACGTTGAAGAGGAAGTGCATGATGTCGCCGTCCTGCACTACGTATTCCTTCCCCTCCACTCCCATCTTGCCGGCGGCTCTTACGGCGGCTTCCGATCCGAGCTCCACATAGTCGGGATACTTGATCACCTCTGCGCGGATGAAGCCTTTTTCGAAATCGGTGTGGATGATTCCGGCGCATTTCGGGGCCTTGCTGCCGCGCATGAATGTCCAGGCGCGCACTTCGTCGGGGCCGGCTGTGAAGTAGGTCTGCAGGTCGAGCAGGGAGTAGGCGGCGCGGATGAGGCGCGACACGCCGCTCTCCTCAAGTCCGATCGACTCAAGGAATTCCTGCCGCTCCTCGAAGGTGTCGAGCTCGGCTATCTCGGCCTCGGTCTGCGCGGCCACCACAAGCAGCTGAGCCCCCTCGCCCTCGATGGCCTTGCGCACGGCCTCTACGTAGGCGTTGCCCGTGGCGGCCGAAGCGTCGTCGACGTTGCATACGTAGAGCACAGGCTTGTCGGTGAGCAGGAACAGGTCGCGGGCGAAGCGCTGCTCGTCGACGGTCTCGAATTTCACCGATCGCGCGGGCCGGCCGGCCGACAGGGCCTCGTGATAGGCCGAAAGCACCTCATACTGCATTTTCGCCGTCTTGTCGCCTCCGGTCTGGGCCTGTTTCTGAGTGCGGGCCATGCGCGACTCCACCGTTTCGAGATCTTTCACCATCAGCTCGTAGTCGATGATCTCCTTGTCGCGCACCGGATCGACAGAGCCGTCCACGTGGGTGATATTGTCGTCGTCGAAGCAGCGGAGCACGTGGATTATGGCGTCGGTCTCGCGTATGTTGGCCAGGAACTTGTTGCCCAAGCCCTCGCCCTTGCTAGCGCCTTTGACCAGTCCGGCTATGTCGACTATCTCCACCGTGGCGGGCACCACGCTCCTGGGCTGGCACATCTCCACAAGTTTTGTCAGACGTTCGTCGGGGACGGTGATTACGCCCACGTTGGGCTCGATGGTGCAGAACGGGAAGTTGGCCGACTGCGCCTTGGCGTTCGACAGACAGTTGAAAAGTGTTGACTTGCCTACGTTAGGCAGGCCTACTATACCGCATTGTAATGCCATGATTTCAATGATTTTCGTGTTTAGGTCTGCAAAGTTACTCACAATCTTCCAAACCGCCAACTCCCCCGCCGTCTCGCCCCGTCCGGTTTACCGCCATCGTCCTCCCGCAAGAGCCATCATCCATGTTGTAGGGCTGTACCCCCGGTGCAGCCGCCGTCCCCGTACGGATGGTTTGCCACCATCGGAGCCGCGGAGCGGGCGGAGCATTGTTAGCCGGGGTTCGGAGC
>CALHWU010000122.1 GCA_938039795.1 uncultured Muribaculaceae bacterium | reverse complement strand
CTGAATAGTCATTGGCAGATGTTTTATGGCAAAATATCCTAAGATCCATGAACCGAGCACGATGAATGACTTCACTACAATCAGGGCATGATCTGAAGCCGTCATTATCGAGCAATCCCCTGCTGTCATAGTGCCGACAAGTACCGGCGACATGAGCAGTGCGCCGAAAACGGTATTGAGCATAAGCACTGTCAGCACGTCGTTGTCACGCACCGACAATTTCTTCATCACGTCATAGAATCCCAGGCATGCAGCCGATATCAGAGCCAGAGCAACCCACATGATGCGACATAGTCAGGAGAACAGCATGCGGAAAGCTTCCTCCACTTTGCTGACTTCAGTGATCTTTATGTTGAGCGACCCGAGATCCATGCCTTTCACGTTGCTGCGGGGAATGATGATCTGTTCCATCCCGAGCTTCTCGGCCTCCTGAATGCGCTGCTCCACACGTGTGACGGGACGTATCTCGCCAGTCAGTCCTACCTCTCCGGCCATGCATACCGTGCGCGGCACTGCCATATCGACGTTGCTCGACAATATGGCGCTGATCACAGCAAGATCCAGTGCCGGATCGTTGACTTTCATGCCGCCGGCGATGTTCAGGAACACGTCCTTTTGCGCGAGTTTGAAGCCGACACGCTTCTCAAGCACGGCCAGGAGCATGTTCATACGCTTGGCGTCGAAGCCTGTGACTGACCGCTGGGGGGTGCCGTAGGCAGCTGTACTTACCAGCGCCTGCACCTCTATCATCAGAGGCCGTATGCCCTCCATCGTCACACCAATTGCCGTGCCCGAAAGATGGTCGTCGGTCTGCGACAGCAATATTTCCGATGGATTCGTGACCTCCCGCAAGCCTGTCCGCACCATTTCGTAGATACCAAGCTCCGAAGTGCTTCCGAAGCGGTTTTTGATTGATCTCAGCAGCCGGTAGAGATAATGTCTGTCACCTTCAAACTGGAGCACTGTGTCGACGATATGTTCCAGCACTTTCGGGCCGGCAATATTCCCCTCTTTGGTGATATGGCCGATCACGATTACCGGCACGCCGCTCTCTTTTGCATAACGCAGCAGTCGGGCAGAACATTCACGCACCTGCCCGACACTTCCGGCAGGCGATTCAAGTTCCTCGGAAGCAATGGTCTGAATGGAATCAATGACAATGAGACCGGGATCCACATTCTCGATATGCTCGAAAATGTTTTCAAGCGATGTATCGCATACGATATATACCGTTTCGCTCTGACGTCCGAGCCTTTCGGCACGCATCTTGATCTGCATGGCGCTCTCCTCTCCCGACACATAAAGCACCTTACGTGACTGTATCGACAGAGTGTTCTGCAGCACGAGAGTGGATTTGCCTATTCCGGGTTCGCCGCCGATAAGCACCATTGATCCTGGCACGAGGCCCCCTCCGAGCACCCTGTTTAGTTCTTTGCTCGGCATACGGATGCGTGGTGCGTCGGAAGTTTCTATCTCAGACACACGCAGAGGTTTCGGTTTCTGACGCGACGACAATCCTCCTTTTGATCTGGAAGCGTTTTCTACTGCTACTTTCTCCTCTACCAGAGTATTCCAGGCGCCGCATGCGCTGCACCGTCCTTCCCATTTGGGGAAATCGTTGCCGCATGCGCTGCATACCCATACTGTCTTGATCTTTGCCATATCAACGGATTTAACTCATCTGCCGGCGGCGGAATTCCGCCAATATGATTGCTGTGGCCATCCCGACATTGAGCGATTCGGCGCCATGGCGAGTGGGAGGAAAGGGAGGTATTTTAAGCCGCATGTCGACCAGCGAGGCGATTTCTTCAGATATGCCGTGACCCTCGCTGCCCATCACTATGATACCAGTGCTTGGCACACTGCTGCTGTAGATGTCGGCGCCGTCAAGAAATGTCCCGCAGATTGTTGAGCCGGATGAGCGCAACAGAGCTGCGAGATCGGTTCTCACCGGTCTGACTCTTGAGATTGATCCCATGCTTGCCATTATCGCTTTCGGTGAATATGGATCGGTCGAATCAGCCGAGCACACTACCGTATCTATTCCGAACCAGTCAGCCAGGCGCACGATCGTTCCCATATTGCCCGGATCCTGAATGCTGTCGAGAGCGAGAGCGAGACCGTCGCTTCCGATATTATCAGGCAGCCGTTCCTCAGGCATTTCATAGACGGCTATTACCTGCGGGGGCGTGGAAAGATGACTCATCCGCTCGAGGTCGCGGCGTGTGACTGCCGCCAGTGACTCTCCGGCTCGTGATGACAATTCCCGGTGCTCTTCAATCCATGCCGCAGTGGCATAAAGGCTATGGAGCGGGAAATAACCGAATGTGTCAGCCACGCACTTCTGCCCTTCGGATTTGAAGAGGCCGGAATCACGTCGCACACGGGCATCGTCGAGCGTCGCGACGAACTTCCTCATCTGGTTGGTAAGTTGCATATAGGGTATCTTTATTCCGCAAAATTACTGCAAAATCACGAAAAACTCCGTAACTTTGCACTCCGAAAAAGCAAAAATCCATTAATCAATGTCACAACTGACCGACGAAATAAGTCGCCGACGCACGTTTGCGATCATATCCCACCCCGATGCGGGTAAGACTACTCTCACTGAGAAACTGCTTCTCTTCGGAGGTGCGATACATATAGCCGGAGCCGTCAAATCCAACAAGATCAAAAAGACGGCCACGAGCGACTGGATGGAGATCGAGAAGCAGAGGGGGATCTCTGTGGCCACTTCTGTGATGGGTTTTGAATACGATGGCTACAAGATCAATATTCTCGATACTCCGGGACACCAGGATTTTGCCGAAGACACTTATCGCACTCTTACTGCAGTAGACAGTGTGATCATAGTCGTAGACGTAGCGAAGGGCGTCGAGCAGCAGACACGCAAACTCATGGAAGTATGCCGCATGCGAAATACCCCGGTGATCATATTTGTAAATAAGCTTGACCGTGAGGGACGCGATCCGTTTGATATTCTTGATGAATTGGAGCAGGAGCTGCATATCGCAGTCCGTCCCCTGAGCTGGCCCATCAATATTGGCGCAAAATTCAAGGGAGTATACAATATCCACGAGCATTCACTTGATCTTTTCACACCCGACAAACAGAAAGTGACCGAGCGTGTGGAGATCGACAGCGTCGACGATCCGCGCATTGACGGGGCGGTCGGTGAAAACGACGCGTCAAAGCTTCGTGAGGATCTGGAACTTATCGAGGGGGTCTATCCCGAATTCGACCCCCAGGAATATCTCGCGGGAAAAGTCGCTCCGGTGTTTTTCGGATCAGCACTTAATACATTCGGAGTCAAGGAGCTGCTCGACTGTTTCGTTAAAATAGCTCCGTCGCCCCGCCCCATCGAAGCCGTTGAACGCAAGGTTAGCCCGGAGGAAGAGGCATTTTCGGGTTTCGTGTTCAAGATTCATGCCAACATGGATCCCAACCACCGTTCATGCATCGCTTTTGTGAAAATATGTTCCGGAAAGTTTGAGCGCAACGCTCCATACCGTCATGTGCGTTCAGGCAAAACTCTGAAGTTTGCCGCACCCACTGCCTTCATGGCCCAGAAAAAGAGTATTGTCGATGAGGCCTATCCCGGCGATATCGTGGGCATTCCGGATACCGGCAATTTCAAGATCGGTGATACGCTTACTACATCGGAAGAGCTGCATTTCAAGGGGTTGCCGAGTTTCTCGCCGGAAATGTTCAAATATATCGAGAACACCGATCCCATGAAGTCGAAGCAGCTCGACAAGGGCATACAGCAGCTCATGGACGAGGGTGTGGCTCAGCTGTTTACCAACCAGTTCAACGGACGCAAGATCATCGGTACTGTCGGTCAGCTGCAGTTTGAGGTCATACAATACCGTCTTCTCCATGAATATGGGGCACAGTGCCGTTGGGAACCGATATCACTGTATAAGGCGTGCTGGATCAAGAGCGACGATCAGGAGGCTCTTGAAGCCTTCAAACGTCGTAAGCATCAGTTCATGGCTACAGACCGAGAGGGACGCGACGTATTTCTTGCTGATTCATCCTACGTCCTCCAGATGGCCCAGACTGATTTCCCCAAGATACAGTTCTTCTTCTCGTCTGAATTCTGACATCGCAGTTACGACAGTCATAGGACAAATCACGGCGGCATAACATCCATTATGCCGCCGTAAATATGATATTCAGTATTTATTGACTGTTTTACTCTCGGTCGGATTCTTCGACAGTGATGACGTCAGAGGCCTGTTCTTCAGGTGTCTGAAAGCCGGAAAAGAATAAACGGAGTTGCGGTTCGCTGACGATCTGGTCATCGGGACCGGTGCCCTGGCGTTCGCTCATGCGCCGGATAATGGTATCAAGAGGTGTCTTTAGATATACAAATAATGGTTCGACGCCGTTAGCTCTGCAAATATTTCGGAAAGCTTCGCGTCTCTGTCGCTTGCACATGGTGGAGTCGACCACGATGCGCTCACCTTTTGCGATAAGAGCGGCAGTGCGTTTGTCGATCTCTTCAGCCGCCCACAGAAACGCCTGCCGATGGGTTTCCGGATCAAGACCGGGGAATTCATCGCCATATCGCTGCCATATGATTTCATCCGATGAAAGGCGTACGAATCCCTGACCGACAAGCTTACGCGCGCAATAGGTTTTCCCTGCTCCGCTCACGCCACACATCGCAACTACACGATACCTCCTGGCTATTTCGTCAAGCTTCCGGCTCGTCATCTATTTTTATAAGCTCATAGTCCTGACATCCGAGTCCAAGCTCCTCTGCGTAATCAAGCAGATGCGTGGCCTGTTGCTGTTCCATGCGTTCTATCAGGTGTGCTTTACCTTCGTCATCGGCATTATATACCATGTCGACGCAGGCTCTGTCGAGAGCGACCGGATCGAGTGAGGCCAGTATGCCGAGATCCTTCATTTCTATGGGAGCCGGTTCGGCCACGCAGTCGCAGTCGACCGACAGATTGTTGGCCACACTGATGAAAAGGATGTTTTCGCCGGCTTCTTCAAAAACCGATTCGCAAGCTTCGGCCATTGATTCAAGAAAGTCGGTCTGCGGCGGCACATTGGCCCAGTCAACCGGGATATCTCTGGAACCTCCGGCTGTATGTATCCATGCTTTTCCGGCCGACGATGCCATTCCGATGGCAACGTTTTTCAATGCTCCGCCGAAACCGGCCATGGGATGTCCTTTGAAGTGCGAGAGCACCATCGTGAAGTCGTAGTTTTCCCAATTCTTGCCTACGAAATTCTCTTTAAGATGACGTCCGCGCTTCACCGGAAGTGATATTTCACCTTCGGCATCCATGATATCCACCGGAGCAATGGCTGTGAATCCATGCTCGGCGGCTGTCTGAAGGTGTTCGGCAGTGGTGTTCCGCGAGCCGTCGTATGCGGTGTTGCACTCCACGATAGTGCCGTCCACGAGTCCCACAAGTTTCTTTATCACGTCTACACTAAGATGGTTAGGATTGCCACCTTCGCCGGTCGACAGCTTTATGGCTACATTGCCATGGGCTTTGCGTCCGAGCATTTCATATATTCTCACGAGATTCTCGGCATTGATTCTTTTGCAAAAATATACTTTTGGCTTATTCATGATTTCAGATATAGTGCTATTCAAGGTTTATAAACGTTTCAGTCATTCTCTCTTCTGCCGACCCATTCAGTCTCCATCAGATAAAAGTCGGGCTTGGGAGCGCCGCGGAGTTCAGAGTCAAAAAATGCTTTCCACCGCTGATAGTACAATTCGCGCAGCAGTCCGCTCCATTCTCTGTGACTATAGTCATGCAGTCCGCCGAGGTTGGAAGCCACGCTGTCGCCCCATACTGTAATGAGCTGTGCTGCATTACGCCTGTAGAGTTTTCTCGCTTCGGTATCGTCATCGGCGAGATTTCCTGCCGCATCAAGCCATGTATCGACACACATGTCGGGTTGAACCGATAGTGTTGAGTCCTGCATTAAGATAAGATTGAGGAACTGTTCGGATACAGCCGTCAGGCTGTCGGTCAGCCCACGTTCTTTAAGATCGGCCATATGGCGTATCAGGCGGTTTCCTTCGTCGGCATTCGCCTGTCGTCGGATATCCGCAAGGTCAAAGGCGAAATTGGCGTTGCCGCCATAGGAGGGAGCAGCTTTAAGCATGAGTCGGGCCGCCTTGGCTGTGGAGTCGGGAGAATAAAACATCTCTGAGCTGCCCCAGGTCGATGCGCTGCGGGGCGTCCACGACGGACGCGCGCAGAAAAGTGATTCGAGCGTGCCTTGTCCTTTCATGTCGACCGGAGCGTTATAGACGGTGTTTCGCAGGGCATCCCACGCCTCGATGACTTCAGGCGTGGCTTCGCGGCCGTAGCGAGCCGACAGATAATCTTTAAGCCATGCGCGTGTGTCGAAACGCTCGCTCCGCCATGGGAGTTCCATTGCCAGTTCGTACATCACGGGATTGTTCTCGATACCCTCGGGAGTCAGTCCCACTCCTGTCAGCCGGTGGAGCGAATCGGCAGCCATGGCGTCATAGAATCCGTCGACAAACATGTCCATGCGTCCGTGCAGCCCTATGTTGCCACCGAAATTCAGAAGCATGCAGTAGATCCATTCATGATCGCCATACACATTCGGGCGACGCCACTTGGCATCCTTGTCGCTGTAAAGATCCAGCACCTTCATGTCGCCCCTCGCCACGGTGTCGATCATGTCGCGGCGCGGATTGCCTCCCCAGCTCTGTATCACCCATTCCGATTCAGGATTGGCTCGTTTCATAGCCTCTTTGAGCCGACGACCTGCAAGAGGGATGTCGACCTTCTCGGCAGGGCCTCCCTCGTGGAAAGGATCCATGGAATAGTATTTGGCTGTTCCGTAAAGGCTGTCGAGCTCCCTATAATACATATCGGCCAAGCGTGGAAATTCATCTGTATCGGGGGAAAGGAAGGCCGGACGCACAAATCCGCACCATTTACCTGTGTTGGTCACCTTGAACCCGAGCTTTTCGTGGATATCATGGGGCACCATACCCGCATAACCCGGATATACCGGTTCGATGCCCAGTGAGCGCATGCGAGCCACTATCTTATGTTGCAGGTCGGTCTGGCGCTCATACCATTTGTCAGGCAGCGGGCCTCCCCACCCTTCGAGATTGTTCATCTGCCACCAGGCAAAGAAGGCTGGCCCGCTTATAAAGCGTCCGATTTCTTCATCGGTATATCCGAGTTTTTTCAACATGTTTCGCCATACGGTTTCGATACCTGTCATCGTGAGCGGCATATTGATGCCATGCAGCGCCATCCAGTCGATCTCTTTCATCCATCGGTCCTCGTCCCAGAATGGCATCGAATAGGAATAGGTGCAGTAATTGAGATAATACCGATCGGGCACCGATGCTGCTTTCCTTATGGTTTCTCCGGGCAAAGGAAGCGGTTCAGGCAGCGGTTGAGTCAGGTTATTCCATGAAATATGGATGCCGGCAACGTATTTCAGATACCAGTTGAGTCCTGTGGCGAGTGCCACACGGCTGTTGCCTTCGATCTTGACGTGGCCGGAATCAGCGCTGATTTCAAAGAATTCCGGCCCTTCGGAAGGAAGTTCATGGAACAGTATTCGTCCGGCAGAGGTACCCTCGGTCACTCTCATGGCAAGAGAGTCTACCGGATTCGTGCTTTTGGCCGCGAAAGCAGTGGAAAGCAATGTGATAATTAAAAATACGTTGCGTAGTTTCATGAATCGTTTTTTGTTTACAAAGTAACATAAAAAACATGACAAAGCCAAACAAAAATTGACGGACTCCCATGCGAGGGAATCCGTCAAACTCATCTTAGGGGTGAACAGTGGGACTCGAACCCACGACCTTCGGAACCACAATCCGACATTCTAACCAGCTGAACTATGCTCACCATGGTCGCGTCTTCGCCGATATTTCGGTTTCGACGGTGCAAAGGTATGACTTATTTTTGACTCAGGCAATAGTTTCCGCTGTTTTTTTTATAAAGGCGGCAAAATTTTGACAGCAGTTCCTGTCTTTCTCTCATATCCGCGGATCTCTGATACTGTAGCCTGACAATACATAACCGACCTGCTTCTCCGCAGGAAGCGGATGTCAGGCCGGTATGCTGATGCGGTTTAATTGTTGCCGTGGTGATTGTTGTTAAGCTCCTTAGTCGCTTCCTTTACAAGCTCTTTGTCGACTTTATCGTCAAGTCCACGGTCGGTAGCGAGTCCGGGATACTCCATGACTTCCTTATCGGTAGCCTTAACATCTTTGTTGCAGCGGCAGCCGCATTTCGTTCCTTTCTCTTTCATGACTTTGTAGGTTATGCTTGTTAATATTACAACATTTACAACAATCGCTGCCGCTTTTTGGTTTATGGTTGAGCGTTTTCGAGTGGAAGTTTATTGAGTTCCTCAATGTAGGCGAGCAGTTCTTCCTTCCCCCTGCCGTCCTCACTTGATGTCACAAATACCGGTGGAAGAGATTCCCACGTTTCAAGAAGGTTCTCGCAATATTTTTCAATATTTTTCCTCGCGCCCTCTTTGCTGAGCTTGTCAGTCTTTGTAAATACGATACTGAACGGCACCCCGTTTTCGGCAAGCCATTCCATGAATTCAGTGTCGATCTTCTGAGGGGCATGACGCGAGTCGACAAGCAGGAACAGATTGGTCATCTGAGCGCGGTTGAGAATGTAGCCCTCGATGATTTTCTGAAGCTGACGGCGGCTCTCTTTGCCTCTCTGTGCATATCCGTATCCCGGAAGATCTACGATATACCAGCTGTCATTGATCTTAAAGTGATTTATCAGCATTGTCTTGCCGGGGGTGGATGACGTCAGAGCAAGATTCTTGCGTCCGGTCAACATATTGATAAGCGATGATTTGCCGACGTTAGAACGTCCGATGAACGCGTATTCGTGCATGTTGGCCGACGGACACTTGCGGTAATCGCTGTTGCTTATTTCAAAGCTGGCAGATTTGATATCCATTATGTTTCAAACTTTTTGAGCGTAAAGTTAATCATTTGTTTCGGGATTTGCTTAATTTTGCATCACAATGAGCAGCAACCCTAATAGAGAAAACATTTTTCGGTTCAGGCAGTTCGCAGTTTGCAATCGCGAGTGTGCCATGAAAGTGAGCACCGACAGCGTACTGCTGGGCTCCTGGGTATCGGTAAAGGGGGTAAGCTCGGCCATTGACCTCGGAGCCGGGTGTGGCATATTGTCGCTTATGCTTTGCCAGAGAGGCGTGGGCCGCGTGACTGCGGTGGAAATCGATGCTCCGGCCGCGGTGGAGGCAATCGGCAATATAGCTCTTTCGCCGTGGGCTGGAGCTGTGGAAATAATTGTAGGCGACGCTACGGCGTGTCGTTTGCAGCAAACCGATCTGGTGATCACCAATCCCCCTTTTTTCGACAGCGAGCTGATCTCCCCTGATGCTGCGAGAGCTATGGCACGACATCAGGGAAAAATGAATTTCGGATGGATATTGTCGGCTGCGCCCTCTCTGCTATCTCCAGGCGGACGCCTGGCACTGGTTTCTCCTGCTGAATCCGTGCCAGAGATCGAATGGCTTTGCTCTCTTAACCGGATGGCGGTCGTGCGAAGATGCGCTGTCCATACATCGCCACGCCGCAGGCCGAAAAGAATATTATGGGAGATCGCCAAAAACTGTGATTTCTCCTCCCGTCCAAAAGAAGAAAGTATTTATATTAGAAATAATTCAAACGAACTAACCGATGAATATGTCAGCCTTACCTCGGATTTCTACATCAAATGAGCATGGCCCGCTCTCCTTCAATGTCGACGAAGGGCGACGTCTGCTCTTCTTTATCTGTGTGACGGCACTGTGTCTCGTGATGGCCAGCGTGATAATCGCTGTAATTCTGCGTGATCCTACGACTCCCCGACTCAGGATATCGACAATCATACAGGATCTGCTGATGTTTATTGTGCCGGCTGTCGCTACAGCCGTAATCATCACGAGGCGACCGGCTCAGTTGCTTATGATCGACTCGAAGCCTACAGCCTTTGGGGTAATATTGACCCTTCTGGCTGTATTGGTCATGATTCCTTTTATGAATCAGGTGGTCGCATGGAATGAATCCCTTCATCTCCCGGAATTTATGGCCGGAATTGAGGAATGGATGAGAAATGCAGAGGAAAACGCAGGAGCCATGACTCAGAAGCTTATGGGCACAGATTCAGTCGGGAGCATAGTCATGTCGGTGCTTATTATAGGATTGCTTGCCGGATTCAGCGAAGAGCTTTTCTTTCGCGGTGCTCTACAGCGCCTGCTGTCCACAGCCGGAATGAACCTTCATGTGGCAGTATGGCTCGCGGCTTTTATATTCAGCGCCGTACATATGCAGTTTTACGGCTTTGTGCCGAGAATGCTCCTCGGTGCAATGTTCGGATATATGGCTGTCTGGAGCGGATGTCTTTGGCTTGCCGTAATAGCGCATGTAGCAAACAATACTCTGGTGATAATCGCTCAGGCGGTGTCGGCTTCAGGCGGATTTGATGTCAACCAGGTCGCTGCTGACCATACTCCCCTCTCCGCTGCAATGGCTATAGTGAGCCTTTTGGCCACTCTGGCGATAATGGCGCTGATCAGGAAATGCGGCCTTGAAACGCGCTCCTGACCGTCCGGCGACCATAATCAATCAAACTTCTTGCGGTTGAACACGAATCCTCGTCCGAGGTATTTCTCCCTTACGACAGGATTCTCCGCAAGCTCTTCCGATGTTCCCTGAAACAATATCTTGCCTTCAAACAGCAGATAAGCCCTGTCGGTGATGCTCAGGGTCTCCGGGGCGTTATGGTCAGTGATGAGAATGCCGATGTTTTTTTCCTTCAGCTTATAGACTATATACTGGATATCCTCCACAGCGATGGGATCCACTCCGGCAAAAGGTTCGTCGAGCATGATGAATTTCGGGTTGATAGCCAGACACCGCGCTATTTCAGTGCGTCGCCGTTCGCCTCCAGAAAGCTGGTCGCCAAGATTCTTTCTCACCTTCTGAAGGCGGAATTCGGATATGAGGCTCTCGAGCTTCTCACGCTGATATTCCGGAGTGGTATCGGTCATCTCCAGTACTGCCCTAATGTTGTTTTCCACACTGAGTTTGCGGAATACCGAAGGCTCCTGAGCAAGATATCCGATACCGTTCTGAGCTCTCTTGTATACCGGAAATTTCGTGATATTCAAGTCGTTGAGGAAGATTTCGCCTTCATTCGGAGTGATCAGGCCTACGGTCATATAAAACGTAGTGGTCTTACCGGCTCCGTTAGGGCCGAGAAGTCCTACGATCTCTCCCTGGGTCACGTTGATAGAAACATGGTTGACGACAGTACGCTGCCTGTATTTCTTTACGAGATTTTCGGTACGCAACACAATCTTTCCGTCGTCCGTCTTCTCTTTTGCTGCAGGCTCATATGCCGCCAGATGCTCGGCCGAAGAGAAATCCACCTCCTTGGCTTCATTGTTGGTTTTGCGTAAGTCGTTTAATTTTATGCTTATACCCATATTTATATCGGTGTGAGATCAGAAACCATAGGCTGCAAAATTACATATATTCTATGTAAATGCCCAACGAAATCAGAGGAAATTGATTACCTTTGCACCATTGTTGTAAAAAATCACATAAAGCCGGAATAAACTTTATTCAAGATGAAAGTTCTGAAGTTTGGCGGTACGTCCGTCGGAACTGTAGAGAGTCTGAGCTCGGTTAAAAAGATTGTCGAAGGACGTCGTAAGCCCGTCATTATCGTGGTGTCGGCGCTCGGTGGCGTCACCGATATGCTCATTTCCACCGCCAGAGCGGCAGCAGCGGGCGAAGAGGATGAATATAAGAAAACTTATGCCAACATCATTCGCCGTCATCACGATGTCATCGACGGCATGGTGCCTGAACATCTTAAGGATGATACCCGGAGTGAGGTAGACAGGATGCTCGAGGAGCTTGGAAATATATTCAAGGGAGTAAGCCTGCTTAACGATCTGTCATCGCGTTCTCTGGATACTATAGTGAGTTACGGAGAGAGGCTGTCGAGCTTTATAATCAGCCGGATAATCAAGGGCGCGCGTCTGTTTGACTCGCGACGGATTATAAAGACTGTCGACCAGTTTGGCAAACATGTGCTTGATAATGAGGCTACATTGCCGCTTGTAATAGATACACTCGGTTCGAAGGATTATGAGGTGGCCGTCGTGCCAGGATTCATATCATCCGATTCGGCTACAGGAGATGTGACCAATCTCGGCCGTGGCGGCAGCGATTATACGGCTGCCATCATTGCGGCCGCACTCGACGCTGAATCGCTTGAGATATGGACAGATGTAGATGGCTTCATGACGGCCGATCCACGGATTATCAGCAATACCTACGTCATAGACCATCTGACATTTGTCGAGGCTATGGAGCTGTGCAATTTCGGAGCCAAGGTAATATATCCGCCTACAATTTATCCGGTATTCCATAAAAACATCCCTATCCTTCTCAAAAATACTTTCAACCCCGAGGCACGCGGCACTTTGATTTCATCCAACAGCAGCGACGGTGAATCAGGTGCGGAAGGGAAAGCCATCAAGGGAATATCGTCGATCAGCGATACTTGCCTTATAACGGTTTCAGGTCTCGGCATGGTAGGAATAGTCGGCATCAACGCCCGAATATTCAATGCTCTGGCCCGGGAAGGCGTAAGCGTGTTTATGGTATCGCAGGCATCAAGCGAAAACACGACGTCGTTTGCTGTCAAGAATGAGGACGCTGCCAGGGCGGTCGAGGCTCTCGAAAAAGAATACGCCGCCGAACTGGCTTCAGGAGAGCTCAATCCCATTCATGCCGAGCACAATCTCGCCACTGTGGCTATAGTGGGCGAGAATATGAGAAACGCCGCAGGTGTGGCAGGCCGACTGTTCAATACTTTGGGCCGCAATGGCATCAATGTGATATCATGTGCCCAAGGCGCATCGGAGACCAATATCTCTTTCGTTATTAAAATAAAAGATCAGAAAAAGGCGCTCAACGTCATCCACGACAGTTTTTTTCTCTCTGACACCCAAGTACTCAATCTCTTTATAGTCGGAATTGGCAACATTGGGCGTCACCTGCTTCAGCAGCTTGCCCTGCAGCAGGAGAAACTTCTCCGCGAAAAGGCTCTGAAGCTAAAGGTAGTGGGCATCGCCAATTCCACCAAAGTTTACTTCGACCGTGAAGGCATCAATCTTGACGGCTGTATCGACCTGCTGAAATCCAAGGGCTCGCCTTCATCGCCTGAACTCATTCGCGACGAAGTGATAGGGATGAACATCTTCAATTCAGTATTTGTCGACTGCACTTCGAGCCAGCAGATCGCCGCTCTCTATCCCGACATGCTCAGTCATAATGTCAACGTGGTGGCTGCCAACAAGATTGCGGCATCGGGCAGCTTCGACACCTACCGCGACCTCAAGGCCATAGCACGTCGACGCGACGTCAAATATCTTTTTGAGACAAACGTCGGGGCCGGTCTGCCGATCATCACCACCATCAACTCACTTATCAATTCGGGCGACAAGATAATACGCATAGAGGCTGTATTGTCCGGCACCCTCAATTTTATTTTCAACACGATTTCCGCTACGGTGCCGTTTTCCGAAGCGAT
>CALHWU010000121.1 GCA_938039795.1 uncultured Muribaculaceae bacterium | reverse complement strand
GCAAAGTTAGAGTCTATATCGACAGGTTTCAATACGCCATCGCGGACGGTTGTACCTGAGACCTACAAGGTAGGTCACGAGAAACCAGTAATAGCGCGGATCGGCGACCAGCGCTCTGCCCATGGCGGAAGTGTTGTCGCCGGCTGAAGATGATATGTTTGTTTCAGACTGTTTGTTGTCGATAGGCTCTGTCATATTTCCAGAGATGAAATAGATCATTAAAACTTAATTATAACAATCTCCGGAGTGAGTTGGGTTTTGAAATATTAGCGGAGAATATTGTAACTTTGCAATGGAAAAAGTAATCGTCAAGGATGTCAACAAGAGTCAGGACTGCCGGTCAGGTCGATATGCTCAACGGCCCTTTGGCCGGGAAAATTTTCGTTTTCACGATACCGCTGATAGCGAGCGGCATCCTGCAGCAATCGTTTAATGCTGTCGATGTGGCTGTCATCGGCCGCTATTCCACGAGTCAGGCCATAGCGGCGGTTGGCAGCAACGGCCCTATAATAAGCATACTTGTCAATCTTTTTTTAGGCATAGCTGTCGGTGCCAATGTCGTCATAGCCAATTATCTCGGTCAGAAACATCCGGAGGCCGTAATACGGTCGGTGTCGACAGTAGCGGTCGTGTCGCTTCTTTCCGGGGCATTGCTGCTGCTGCTTGGTGTAGGGCTGGCACGCCCCATTCTTGAGGCAATGTCGACTCCCGATGATGTGATCGATCTTGCCGCGCAGTATCTTCGGATATATTTCTGCGGCATGCCGTTCACGATGATCTATAATTTCGGTTCGGCAATCATGCGTTCGGTTGGCGACACCCGCCTCCCGTTTTATTCTCTGCTGGTCGCTACGTTATGCAATTTTGTGCTCGACTGGCTGTTTGTGGCTGTTTTAGGGATGGGTGTCGACGGTGTGGCCTGGGCTACCGTCATAGCCAATGCCGTCAATGCTTTCATCATAGTGATATTCCTCATGAAGGAGCCCGATCCGGTGACATTGCGCCTGCGCATCGGCCGGCGTGACTTCTCCATGGCCGATTTCCGCAAGATGCTCCAGATCGGCATTCCGGCCGGCCTGCAGGGCATGGTGTTCTCCATATCCAACATCTTTATTCAGTCGGCGATCAACAGTTTCGGATCCGATGCAGTGGCGGGATCGGCCACGGCGCTGACATATGAGTCCTACTGCTACTATATAGTTGTCGGATTCAATGCTGCCGCGATCGCTTTCACAGGGCAGAATTATGGAGCGGGCAAGCTCGACCGCTGCCGGCGCGTCGTGACGCTCTGCATGCTGATGAGCGTCGGGCTTTGTGCGGCTGCCAACGCCCTGATCGTATGGCAGGAAAATTTCTGCATAGGCATTTTCACATCTGATCCGGAAGTAGCCCGCTACGCCATGATAAGATTTCACACGGTTCTAGTGTTTCAGTGTCTGGCGAGCAGCTACGAGGTCGGCGGATCCTACATGCGCGGACTTGGCCATTCGGTCAGTCCGATGGTGCTGACGATCTTCGGTACGTGCATACTTCGTCTGGCATGGGTATATACAATAGCCAGGACGCACCATACGTTTGAGGTGCTGATGATGATTTATCCCATCACATGGATCATTACAGGAGTGATGGTGGTGACGGCTGCGATACGTCTGCAGCGCCGTCTGTCGCGTGAGAGCCGCGAAAAAAGCTCGGTGCCTCTCAGTGCCTGACCTTCCTCACCGCTCTCTGAGGATTATTATCGCGTCGTTGTCGTCGGCACTCATCCCGCTGAAAGGTGATATCGTTTTAGACGACTCCATATTTTCATTGACAAGCAGCTCGGCAGGGTATATGAAATAGATTTCACGGTCAGTCGTTCCGGCAATATTTCCCCAGTTGTCTATGGAAAGATCAAACGTGGATCCGGTCACTATGTCGTCGTGAATATATAGTGCCGATTGTGATTTTTTGGCATTCAGATTTATGATGTTAAAGTAGTTTTTTTCTTTATGGATGAAGCGCGACAGTATGAGATTGCTGGTAGGGAAAATTTCGACATGTCCCCAAATGTAGTCGCACGATTTGCAATATTCAATGAATCCCATGAATGTGTTAGGGCCATGAAGTTTGGCTTCGGGAAAGGTAAATGCGTTTTCAGAAAATTCCACTTTTCTGTGCAAACCGTTGATGTCAAGCTTGTCGACGCCTTGCTGAAATGCATTCATGTAATACACCGTAGTGTCATCAAGGTTATCAATAGAGCCATTGCGCGAGAAACTGATATATTCGCAGGCTTCAGCGTCGATTGAACCGTAGCAGGCCTTTATGCTGTCGAGTGTCGGATCGTAGACATAAAGATTGTTTTGCTCGTCGGGCAGTGCAAGATTAGTATTGTGCTTGTAGAACACGATGTCATTGCCGATGAATGCGAAATCTTCGGGATACAAAGCTATATCGGGAATCTGTATTTTATCTTCCACTTTACCTGAATATGGATCGATAGTCCATAATTCCTTGCCGTAATTGACAAGGGCAAAAACTTTGTTGTCTCTGATCTTTATTGTCGAGAGTCCTTTTACTTCATCAGGGCCTTGGCCCTTTTGGAGCAGTGGGCGGATATAATTTCCGTTTTTGTCGAAGGTGTGTAGTAATCCGTTCTCGCCATTACCCTCCACAATAATAAGCGAATCAGTCTTTGATACACTGTTGATCCATCCGATCAGATTACCTTTAAGTATGATTGTCTCATATTCGGGAAGGAAATAATCGGACAGTTTTATCTCTGCCTCCGGATCGGGTGTTAAGTCGACTATAATTCTTTCGTTGGAGGCATTATTTGTTTTCTTACTGTCTGTACATGACTGTAGGGATACGATTGTCGCCGTCATTGCGGCAATCAATTGAATTAATTTTGTCAGTCGCATTATTGATATCTGTTGTCTTCTCTATTTTGATGACGGTTGTTGTTCGCCTGCAAATTTATGAAATTTATTGAGAATAGTTATATTTCCCCAAAATATAAATTAAGGGAAATATTTTTACGGTTTTGAGAGTTGAATATTCGCGTGGGGTTTTCGGGGCGATGGTGAATTTTTGAATGTCGGAGTGTTGAAATTGACGTATTGCACTGATGTATAGGTCGATACGATATAATGCGTTTTTGTCGGATTTTGGTCTAAAAAATTGATATAACGGGAGTATTGCTATTTTTTTCGTTTTTGATTACTTTTGTGATGGTTATGAAACAGATTTCATGGAACAGCCAGGGCATTGATATGCCAGCGCTCGATTTTGCCGCCGTCGAAAAATGGATCATCGATGTAGCGGCCCGGCAGGGCAGGGGAGTGGGGCAGATAGGCTACCTTTTCTGCGACGACGAAAAGATACTGGAGGTCAACCGCCAGTTTCTCGATCATGATTACTATACCGACATAATCACTTTCGATTATTCCGATGAGCGCACTGTCTCCGGCGACATCGTCATATCGCTCGATACAGTCCGCTCTAATGCTGATCAGTTTAGCCAGCCATATGGGCGCGAACTGATGCGCGTCATTATCCACGGCATTCTGCATCTGTGTGGGATCGACGACAAAGGTCCGGGTGAACGTGAGATTATGGAGCGCCATGAAGATGAATCTTTAGCGATGATCGGGCTATGATGACTGATTATGACGTGATTGTGGTCGGCGCCGGCCATGCCGGCTGCGAAGCTGCTGCTGCAGCGGCGCGCCTCGGTTCGTCGACTCTGCTGATCACCATGGATATGGATAAAATAGCTCAGATGAGCTGTAATCCGGCTGTAGGCGGTATTGCCAAAGGGCAGATAGTCAGAGAAATAGACGCTTTGGGCGGCCAGATGGGAGTTATTGCTGACGCTACAGCATTGCAGTTCCGCATGCTAAACCGCTCGAAAGGTCCGGCTATGTGGAGTCCGCGTGTTCAGTCTGACCGGATGAAATTTTCGGCTGTCTGGCGCAAGGTGCTGGAGTCTACTCCAAACCTCTATCTGTGGCAGGACAGTGTCAACCGTCTGCTGATCGAGGATGGCAAGGCCAAGGGAGTTGAAACGGTTCATGGAGCGAGGTTCACATGCCGTGCGGTAGTGCTTACGGCAGGTACTTTTCTGAACGGACTGATGCATATCGGCCGGCAGCAATTTCCCGGAGGCCGCATATCGGAGCCTGTTTCAACGGGACTGACCGAGCAACTGAGAGATGCGGGAATCCGGACAGACAGGATGAAAACCGGCACACCCGTACGTATCGACGGACGGAGTATCGATTGGTCGAAAACAGTCAGACAGGATGGTGACGACGATGATCTTCACCGTTTCTCCTACCTGCCGTCATCGCGACGGCATCTCTCGCAGCAGCCCTGCCACCTCGTCTATACCAACGAGTCGACCCACGATATTTTGCGTCAGGGCTTGCCTGATTCGCCGCTTTTCAACGGGCAGATCCAGAGCATCGGGCCACGGTATTGTCCGAGCATCGAGACGAAGATAGTCACGTTCGCCGACAAGACGGAGCATCAGCTTTTCATAGAGCCGGAGTCGGAATCGGGCAATGAATACTACCTGAACGGTTTTTCCTCGTCGCTCCCGATGGACATACAGATACGTGCTCTGAAGACCATTCCCGCTTTTGAAAATGTGCAGATATATCGCCCCGGATACGCTATAGAATATGACTTTTTCGATCCGACCCAGCTCCATCATACTCTTGAAAGCCGTGTTGTCGGCGCTCTTTTCCTCGCCGGTCAGGTCAATGGAACAACCGGCTACGAGGAGGCGGCGGGGCAGGGTATCGTGGCCGGCATCAACGCGCATCAGTCGGTGCACGGTCTTCCGGCATTTACTCTCGCCCGCGACGAGAGCTATATCGGCGTTCTGATCGACGATCTTGTCACGAAGGGTGTCGATGAACCATACCGGATGTTTACCTCGCGTGCTGAATACCGCATATTGCTCCGTCAGGACGATGCCGACATGCGTCTTACCCACCGTGGCCGTGAGATCGGACTGGTGAGTGACGAGAGATTCGCACTGATGCTTTCAAAGAGGCAGCAGCGCGACGCGTTGATTGAGTTTGTTTCAAATTACAGTGTTAAGTCCGCTGAAGTCAATCCGCTCCTCCAGCGCCTCGGCGATACTCCGCTCCGACAAGGTGTGAAGCTTGTCGACCTTGTTCTCCGCCCGAAGCTGACGATTGCTTTGCTTTCAGACTCTCTGCCTGCATTGGCTGATTTTATAGAAAATAATGTAGAGCTTGCGAGGCGTAATGAGATCATAGAATCCGCGGAGATTCTTCTTAAATACGGAGGATATATCGACCGCGAGAGGCAGATTGCTCAGAAGCTTCGCCGTCTTGATGAGGTGAAGTTGCGAGGGCGCATTGATTACAGTTCGGTTAATTCTCTTTCGACCGAAGCGCGTCAGAAGCTTTCGAGAATTGATCCTGCTACAGTTGGTCAGGCATCGCGTATACCGGGAGTCTCACCAAGCGATATCAATATTCTGCTACTGTTGCTCGGTAGATGATTGTTTCACGTGGAACAACAATTAGTCAATTAAAATCAAACGATTATATGGAATATGTAAAAACCAAAATCCGCGACATCGTGGATTTCCCTAAAAAAGGAATCATCTTCCGCGACCTGACCACAGCGTTCAAGGATCCGCGGGCTATCCACATTCTGGGCTGGAATCTTTCGCAGCTCTATTGCGACAAGGGTGTGACAAAAGTCGTAGGCATTGAGTCGCGTGGTTTTATCTGCGGTTCGATCCTTGCATATGAACTCGGAGCGGGCTTCGTGCCGGCGCGCAAGCCTGGCAAACTGCCGAGCGAGGTGGTCACAACCTCCTATGAAAAGGAGTATGGTACCGACACGATCGAGATACACCGCGACGCCATAACTCCCGACGATGTTGTGGTGATCCATGATGATGTGCTCGCTACCGGAGGCACCATGGCGGCGGCATATGAGCTGGTAAAGCGTATGAACCCGCGCAAGATATACGTCAACGCCATAGTGGAGCTCGCCGATCTTAACGGCAAAGCCCGGCTGCCTGAAGATGCTGAAGTATCGACATTGATCACCTACTGAATATGTCGGACGGAAATATATTTGTCCGTCGGAATAATCAACTCTGACCCGAATTGCCCAAGCACAGAAAATCACACGAACTTGAGGAGAAGATAGCCATTCTCCCTACCACCCCCGGAGTCTACATGTATTTCGACGACGAGGGTACGGTCATCTATATCGGCAAGGCGAAGAATCTGAAGCGTCGTGTTTCATCATATTTCAACCGCACTCACGATTCGCTTCGCACCAATCTTCTCGTAAGGGCTATCGCCGATATGAAATATATCGTCGTGCCTACGGAGCAGGATGCGCTTAATCTGGAGAATTCCATGATCAAGGAGTACAAGCCCCGCTACAATGTGCTTCTGAAGGATGACAAGTCATATCCGTGGATTGTCGTGACCAACGAGACATTTCCAAGGGTATTCCTGACCCGTCAGCGGGTCAGGGACGGCTCGAAATATTACGGCCCATATACCGATACCGGATCGGCACGCGCTGTGCTCGATCTCATCAGGGAGCTATATCCACTCCGTTCATGCCGCGGCCCGATCACCCGCGAAGGGGTTGAGGCAGGCAAATACCGGCTATGTCTCGACTATCACATCAAGCGCTGCTGCGGCCCCTGCGTCGGAAAGGTCAGAGCAGAGGAATATGCGCGCCATATCGAGCGTGTGAAGGAAATATTGCGCGGGGATATGTCGGAGCTGCTCGGACATCTCCGAGTGGAGATGGAGGCATTGTCGGCCGAACTGCGTTTTGAGGAGGCGCAGGCGGTGAAGGAGCGTTATCAGCTCGTGGAGCGATATTGTGCCAAGAGCGTCATCGTCAGTCAGACGATAGGGGATATCGATGTGTTCGGTGTCGACGATGATGGCGGGGATGAGGTTTTCATCAATTATATGCATATGCATTGCGGGGCGGTGGTACGCAGCGTCACGCTGCAATATCGCCGTTCGATGGACGAGACCGTGGCGCAGCTTCTCTCCTATGCCATGGCCGAGGTGGAGCGTGAGCTTGGTGTCAGATACGAGGAGGTGATTGTGGCCGAGGAGCCCGACGTCGATATGCCGGGAGTCACATTCATCGTGCCGCAGCGTGGCGATAAGAACAAGATCCTTGAGGTGTCGGAGCGAAATGCCCGCCAGCACAAGATCGATATGCTGAAACATATGGAGCGCAATGATCCGGAGCAGCGCACCGACCGGCTGCTTGAGCGCATGAAGGCCGATTTCAGGCTGACGGAGCTTCCGCGCCACATCGAGTGCTTCGACAATTCGAATATCCAGGGTACGAATCCTGTGGCATCGTGTGTCGTGTTTCGCGACGGACGTCCGTCAAAAAAAGACTACCGCCACTTCAATATCAAGACCGTCGAGGGACCTGATGATTTCGCGTCGATGAAAGAGGTGCTGACGCGCCGCTATACCCGTCTGGTCAGCGAGGGGCAGGGATTGCCTCAGCTTATCGTTGTCGATGGAGGCAAGGGCCAGCTCAGTTCGGCCGTGGAGGCTCTCGACGAGATGGGACTGCGCGGCACGATCGCTGTGGTAGGCATAGCCAAGCGTCTTGAGGAGATCTATTTTCCCGGCGACAGCGTGCCGCTGTATATCGACAAGAATTCCGAATCCCTGCGGGTCGTGCAGCATCTCCGCGACGAGGCCCACCGGTTTGGAATCACTCATCACCGCAACCGCCGCAGCCGCTCGCAGACGGTATCGGCTCTTGACTCTATCAAAGGGATCGGCGAGAAGACACGCGAAGCTCTTCTGACGCATTTCAAAAGCCTCAAGCGTGTACGTGAGGCTGATCTCGACGATATTGCCGCCGTAGTAGGCCCATCCAAGGCGTCGATTGTATATGGAGCTCTTCATCCTCTGGATGAAAATATGGCTACTCAATCAATTGATAATCAATGATAAACAAGATTATTTCATAAATTACTAAACGTAAACCGCTATGTTTGAAAAAGATATCTATGTGCGCCGCAGGGCTGAACTGAAACGGCGCGTAGGTTCGGGCACTCTGCTATTCCTTGGTAACGACGAGTGCGGAAGCAACTACGCCGACAACACTTATCCTTTCCGCCAGGATTCGACGTTCCTGTATTATTTCGGATTGCCTTACGACGGACTCGCAGCTGTGATAGACATCGACAACGACCGCGAGATCATATTCGGCGACGAGCTTACGATCGACCATATCGTATGGATGGGCACTCAGCCCACCCTGCATGAGAAAGCCCATCTTGTGGGTGTCGACAATGTGCGTCCGTCGGCCGATCTCAAGAGCTATCTCGACCGTTGTTCCCTCGTGAGATATCTCCCCACCTACCGTCCGGAGCATCAGCTTAAGCTCTGGCGACTGCTCGGCATAATGCCTGGAGAGGAAAAACCGTCGGAAGAATTCATACGCGGCGTGGTCGACATGCGCAATCACAAGCAGCCCGAAGAGATCGCCGAGATCGAGAAGGCCTGCAATGTCACGGCTGACATGCATATCACCGCTACAAAAGCGATCCGCCCCGGAATGCATGAATACGAGGTAGTGGCGATAATAGAGGAGACAGCGGCCTCGCAGAACTGCGGCCTCTCGTTCCCCACAATCTGCACGATCAACGGCCAGACACTCCACAACCATTATCACGGCAATCTGATCAAGGAGGGCGATATGGTACTCATCGACGCAGGCGCCGAACGGCCGTCAGGCTACGCCGGCGACATGTCTTCCACCATATGTGCCGGACGCAGGTATACATCGCGTCAGAAGGCCGTTTACGACATCCAGGTGGCCTCTCATCTCGCCGCTGTCGAGATGCTCCGTCCAGGAGTGCCTTTCGTGAAAGTCTATGAGCGTGCATCCGAAGTGATATGTGCCGGTATGCGCGATCTGGGCATCCTCCAGGGCGATCCCGCCGAGGCTGTGGCCGCAGGCGCCCACGCCATGTTCTTCCAGTGCGGTCTGGGCCACATGATGGGCCTCGATGTGCATGATATGGAGAATCTCGGCGAAGAGTTCGTGGGTTACGACGGCAAGCCCAAGAGCCGCCAGTTCGGCCGCAAGTCGCTCCGTCTGGGCCGCGAGCTTGAGGAGGGCTTCGTGCTGACTATCGAGCCTGGTGTATACTTCATACCTGAGCTTATCGACCTTTGGAAAGCCGAGGGACGCTTCAAGGAATTCATCAACTATGATGAGCTTGAGAAATGGCGCCATTTCGGCGGCATCCGCAACGAGGAGGATTATCTCATCACCTCCGACGGATCGCGTCGTCTAGGCAAGAAAATCCCTCTCACTACCGACGAGGTGGAAGCGATGCGCTGAAGATTCTGTAAAACCGGTTTTCCTCATCATCAATTCTGGTAAATCATGAAAGCGTCATCACGCGCTATAGTGCTGGCCGCCGTCACAGTCTTCAGCTGGTCGACGGTGGCCACCGCTTTCAAGATCGCCCTCGCTTCGATGGGCGTATTCGAGATGGTATTTGTTTCGGTAATGGCAGCTCTGGCAGTCCATACTGTCTGGCTCACTGTCGAAAGAGGCTGGGGCGAACTGCGCCGCCTTCCCGCCGCTCTGTGGCTGCGATTCGCCCTGTTGGGTCTTATTGCGCCAGTAAGTTATTATTTTGTGCTGTTCGAGGCCTATGACTATCTGCCGGCACAGATGGCTCAGCCCATCAACTACGTGTGGCCTATCATCCTGTCGCTGCTGATCGCAGTGATCGACCATAAGCCGATTCCGGCAGCTAAATATGTCGGCATGGCCGTCTCGCTCGCCGGAGTGACATGTATATCTCTCGGAGGAGGAATGGAGGGACACGTATCGGTAGCCGGTATAGCGATGGCTATCGGATCGGCGCTGCTGTGGGCGCTCTACTGGATCGTCAACGACAGTCTGAAATCATCAGTCAGCGAGACGGCCTCGCTCTTTCTTACATTCTTTTTCGGAGCGCTTTATCTCGTCGTTATCTCTCTGTTCCGGCCGCTTGAACCGGTCAGTGCACAGGGACTCCTCGCCGGCTGCTATATCGGCGCCTTCGAGATGGGCATACCGTTTATCTGTTTCGGCATAGCTATCCGCACTACCGACAATCCAGCACTCGTCAATCAGCTCTGTTTTCTCGCGCCTTTCCTGTCGCTCTTCTTCGTGGCAATGATCGTGGGCGAGACAATTCTTCCGTCGACCTATATAGGCCTCACTCTTATCGTCGGAGGCATCCTCTACAACCAGTATCTTGCCGGACGCAAGTTTCGCCGCCTTCTCCCCCATTGACTGGATACTTTGCTATTCCGGCTTTAATTATGGCGAATTCGCCATAGTTAAACTATCTATATAGTAGGCTATGATATAAATCAGGATATAGACATTAAAGCGAAAGCGTGGCGGAGGCTTTTTCAGCCGGCCGCCACGCTTTCGCCATTTATATACGAGACGTATCTATGTGTCCAAGATCATGAGCAGCATTATTCGGCGCTGTTGGCGGTCGATACAGGGGCAGCCTCGTTGTCGTTGAATGTCATAACCTGACCCTCGCCTGTGTAAAGCTTCACAGGTTCCTCAAGTTCGAGAGCGAGCACGGTGATCTCCGGATCAAGCACATCGTCGGGTACGTTGATGTAGTATACGCCCGGCACCTGGCTCCACGAGATGTCGTTGTACTGTTTCCATGAGAGCTCCTTGTCCGTGCCTACCACGCGCACTTTCTTGACGCGGCTCTTGAGGCCTTTCACCTCCACCGATTCGTTGGGGCGGTAGGGAAGATAGAGATACAGGACGTCGCCGGCCTGGTTGAGAGATGTGTAGGCCTGTACATGGCCGGCTGGAATGCCAGCGCGGGTGTCGTAGATGGCCTCGGCATGCTTTTTGGTCCAGCGGCCGAGATCTTTCAGTATCTTCACTTCCTCTTCGGGAATAGTGCCGTCGGCTTTGGGGCCGATGTCGAGGAGCAGATTGCCGCCGAGACTGATGCAGTCAACGAGCATGCGGAGTACGGTCGACGTGCTCTTGTAGTTATCGTCCTCTATGCGGTAGCCCCACGAGTCATTGATCGTCATGCATGTCTCCCACCATTTCGACTCCGGGCGGCCTACGGGCACGCCGAGCTCGGGAGTGGTATAGTCGCCGTAGCCCTGTATGCGGGAGTTGACTATGACATCGGGATTGTATGAGTGGAGTTTGGCCACGACCTGCGGCGACTTCCATTCTTCGGCGGAGTGCTCCCAGTCGCCGTCAAACCACCATAGATCTGGATTCCACGTCGTGGCGAGTTCCTTCATCTGCGCATCGTTGAAGTCGAGGAAACGCTGCCAGCGCTTGGGATCATCCTTGATCTCGTATTTCTTGGGGCCGGCGCGGTATATGTCGGTATAGTCCTTGTGGGGCCAGTCGATCAGCGAATAATAGAAGCCGAGCTTGAGGCCCTGCTTGCGCACAGCGTCGGCAAACGGGCCGAGCACGTCGCGCTTTGCCGGCGCCGATTTAACGGCGCTTACTTTGCCCGCTTTGGTGTCCCAGAGTGCGAAGCCGTCGTGATGTTTGGTGGTGATGACGGTATAGCGGGCGCCGCTGTCCTTTATCAGCTGTGCCCAATACCCGGGATCGTAGTTGGCTGCTGTGAATTCGTCGGCCTGTTTCATGTACTCGTCGAGTGTGACGTGTCCGTTGTGGAACGCCCAGCTTTCCGAAGTCTTTCCGGCCGAATATGGGCCCCAGTGGATGAAGATGCCGAGCTTGGCTTTCGAAAACCAGTCCATGCGCTTGGCCTGTTGCTGGGGAGTCTCGCCTTCCACGCTTGAAGCCACTGCAGGAGCGCCGCCCATAGCAGCGATGAGCGCCGCCGTGATAATAGTTTTAAGGTTCACGAGTGATCAGAGTTTAGGGTTATACTTTTGTTTGCTTATGCAAAGTTAGCAAATCATTGTCAATGATGCCAATTTTAGGGGCGGTAATCACGGCTCTTATACTTTATTAATGGTATGGATTTATTGACAGGGAGCCGGAAAACAGGTTTCTGCCGGCTTAAGAAGTGTTTTTAGCCTCAGTGCCGCATGTAAAATCATTGATTCAGGGTATTACAGGGTTCAGTAACGTTGAGTAATTTTGTATCGGTTAATCATTTCAGAAAGACATACTGAAATTTCTTTACTCAAACAAATAACGTAAGCCATCGGGAGGGCGGGACAGTGATTGTTCCGCCCCCCGGCATTTATCGGTATACCTTATCGGTGGGGTGGTCGCGGGCAATAAAAAAATCGGATAATTGAATGGGGTTACTGAAAAAAGTAGTAATTTTATCAAAAAGTTATAAAGGCGTCGTTCGCCGTATGTTTAATCTTATTCAGAGCCTACCATAACTCGATGAACAACAATTTCATGAACCGGCTCAGCCAGTTTTTTGTAAATTTCTTTACGTTGTCGGATCTTGTGCCTCAGTCTGAAGCCGAAGCGGCGATACGTGACGGGGTGACGTTTCGCGGAACGAATATTCTGATACTGATAGTTGCCATTCTGATCGCCTCGCTCGGTCTGAATACCAATTCCACGGCCGTGATTATCGGCGCCATGCTCATTTCGCCGCTCATGGGGCCTATCATTGGCATAGGTCTCGGTGTGGGCGTGCATGATTTCGAGCTTATAAAGCGTTGTCTGCGCAACTTGATAATGGCTGCCGGTTTTTCGGTACTTGCTTCGACGCTCTATTTCATGATCTCGCCCGTCAACGAGGGCCACAGCGAGCTGCTGGCTCGTACCTCGCCTACGATCTACGACGTGCTGATAGGGTTCTTCGGCGGCGGAGCCGGCATCATCGGGCTGGGAAGCCGCTCCAAGGGCAATGTCATTCCGGGCGTGGCCATAGCGACTGCGCTCATGCCGCCGCTGTGTACTGCTGGTTACGGGCTGGCCACCCTTCAGTTTCAATATTTTCTCGGCGCGAGCTACCTCTTTATCATAAATTCCATATATATAGCTTTCGCTACCTATATCGGGGTCAAGCTGTTCAAGTATAAGCCGGTGGCGGTTGTCGATGCCGATCGCGCGCATAAGGTGATGCGCATCGTGTATACATTGGCCATACTGACTATGCTTCCGAGCATCTGGCTTACTTACAATATGTTTCGCCAGAATAAGTTTCAGGTCAACGCACAGCGTTTCGTGGCAGAGGAGTGCCGTTTTCCTTCCACTCAGGTGCTCAGTTCCGACGCTTACACCGATCATGGGGAGAAGTTCATCAAGATAGCGCTTATCGGAAAGGTGCTTCCGGAGGATTCGCTCAACATGGCCCTTTCGTCGCGTCTCAGCTACTATGGCCTCGGTGGCACCCGGCTGATGCTCGTGCAGGGCGATGCCGTGGCCGCGCCCGATGCCACGGCAGCGGCTACGGATATATTCAAGATAACTCAGGCCACCATAAGCTCGCAGCAGCAGCAGATCGACTCGCTGCGGATGCTTGTCCGCCAGGCTGGCACATCGCGCAGTGCCGGTCGCCTGATCTCGCCCGAGCTGAAAGTCCTTTTCCCCCAGATTGAGGAAATTGCCATCGCTGAGCCTGTGTTCAGTTCTGTCGATTCGATGCGTCTCGACACTGTCAATGTGGCTCTCGTACGCTTCTCATCGGCCATGAACAAGGCCACAGAACAGAAGTTCCGCGAATACCTCTGCGCGCGTCTGCAGCTTTCGGGAGTCAGCATAGTGCCTGTCGGCAAATCAGTGATTTCCGAGTCAGACAATAATCAAAACGAGAAGAAATGACGCGCCACGACTCTTCTGAATCTTCGCGTCGTCCGCTCAAAGTCGCCATGATCAGCCATAGCGACACCCTCGGCGGCGCTTCAGTCGTCACCTACCGTCTGATGAAGGCGCTCCGGGCCGAGGGGGTCGATGCACGCATGCTTGTATACTCCCGGTTTACCGACGATCCATATGTCCGTCAGATCGGTTCGGCGGGGAGCCGTGGAGTCAGGTTTGCCATGGAACGGATGCATATTATGTGTGCCAACGGTTTCAGGCGCGAGGATCTTTTCAAGGTGTCGACAGCAGAGACAGGATTCAATCTGAGCCGCGACAGCTGGGTGCGTCAGGCCGACGTGATTTTTCTCGCATGGATCAATCAGGGACTGCTGTCGCTTGCCGACATAGCTTCGTTCGGACGCCTCGGAAAGCCGATCGTGTGGACGATGCACGACATGTGGTGTCTCACAGGCATATGTCATCACTCGCTCGGGTGTCAGCGTTACAAGGATAATTGCGGCTGCTGCCCGCTGCTCGGAAGCAAGCGGGCCAACGACCTGTCCAGCCGTGTCTGGAGCCGGAAGAAGCGGCTGTATGAATCTGTGCCGCTCACTTTTGTGGCGGTGAGCCGGTGGCTGGCCGACCGTTGCGCCGAAAGTTCGCTGCTGGGTCATCATGACGTGCATGTGATCCCCAATGCGTTTCCGGTCGATTCCTTCGCCACGGAGCCTAAAGGCGAGCTGACCCTTCTCAAAGGCGACATCATCGACCGCGACATCATATTGATGGGGGCGGCGCGTCTTGACGATCCTATCAAAGGACTGCCTATGGCCGTCGAAGCTCTCAACCACATATTCGACAATCATCCTGAGGTGGCTCAGCGCACTCTCGCGATATTTTTCGGCGAGCTGCGCTCTCCGACGTCGCTTCACGGGCTGCGTTTCCCGCATTACCATACCGGACGCATCAACGATCCGAACCTTCTCCGCGATCTCTATGCCCGGTCGAAGGTTGTGGTCAGCAGTTCGCTTTACGAGACTCTTCCCGGCACCCTTATCGAGGGACAGGCCTCGGGTTGTCTGCCGGTCACATTCGGACGCGGCGGCCAGGCCGACATAGTCACTCATCTAAAGGATGGCTATATAGCCCGTTTCGGCGATACGCGCGATCTTGCCGACGGCATTTTGTGGGCTTTGAATCGTAAGGCTGACCGCAAGGAGCTCCACGAAAGTGTCAGGCGGCGTTTTTCGGCCACGGCGGTGGCCGGACGCTTTACCGCGCTGTTCCATTCCCTCCTCACCCGCTGAGTCTTCCCGAGGGAGCCGGCGGGGCGCGTATGGCGCAACACTTTTACAAATACCATTACAATCAATTGATAAAAATCATGCAGACAGTTTTGTTTCACGATACGATCTTCGGTCCCATCCACAGCCGGCGCCTCGGCACGTCGCTCGGCGTCAATCTCTCTCCTGTCGACGGCAAGACATGCACCTTCGACTGCCTCTACTGCGAGGCCGGCTACAACGCGCAGGGACCCGGCAAAAGCGGTCTGCCGTCGAGGACCGAGGTCGCCCGACTCCTTGAAGAGAAACTCAGCACCATGAAGATGGCGGGCGAGCGCCTCGATGTCATCACGTTCTCCGGCAACGGAGAGCCCACGATCCATCCCGAATTCGAGGGAGTGATCGACGACACGATAGCCTTGCGCGACAAATATTTCCCGGGAGTGAAGATAAGCGTGCTCAGCAACGCCACCCGGCTCGCCGACGAGGCTGTCGGCAGAGCGTTGCGCCGCGTCGACAACAATATACTCAAGCTCGACAGCGCGCTCACTCCTACCATGAGGCTTATCGACCGTCCCGGCTCTCCCGCCTTCACGTCGGAGAGGGTCATCGGGCAGATAGCCGGTTTCTCCCCGGAGTGTATTGTGCAGACGATGATTTTGCGCGGCAGCCACGACGGGCAGCCTGTCGACAATACCACCGACGAGGAGGTGGAGGCTCTTATAGAAGCCTACAGGCAGATAAAGCCACGCGAAGTGATGCTTTATTCCATTGACCGCCGCACGCCGGAGCAGGCTCTCGTCAAGGTGGAGCGCGATGAGCTCGAACGCATAGCATCCCGGGTGCGCGAGGCCGGTTTCAACGTTATGGTAAGCTGACGATGGAGAATAACGAGAAACCTCTGATAGTACCGGAGCCGCTTAAAAAAGGTGACCGGATTGCCATCCTTTCGCCCGCGGGCATCATCAAGCCCGAATTTGTATATCAGGCCATGCAGGTGCTGCAGGACGAGGGGTATGAGCCTTTCGTGATGCCCCACGCCCTCGGACGCTGGCGCACCTACAGCGGCACCGCCGCCGAGCGTCTGTCGGATCTCCGGCAGGCTATTCTCGATCCGTCGGTAAAGGCCATACTTTGTTCTCGTGGAGGATACGGGGCCGTGCATCTTCTTGAAGAGCTCGACAGGCTGCCGCTGCGCGACAATCCCAAGTGGATCATAGGCTACAGCGATATAAGCGCCCTTCACGCCCTGATGCATCGGCACGGCATAGTCTCCGTCCATGCTCCTATGGCGAAGCATCTGGCCACTCTGAAAGGGCGCGACGACGATGCACGGGCACTCTTCGGCCTTCTCTCCGGCGAGCCGCAGCTTTATTCCATTCCGCCCAGTCCTCTAAACCGACCCGGCACGGCGGTGGCTCCGCTCGTAGGCGGAAACCTTGCGGTGATAGCTGATCTTGTCTCTACGCCGTTCGACACAATTCTGCCTGATACCATACTTTTTATGGAGGATATAGCCGAGCCGATCTACAAGACGGAGCGCATTCTCTACCAGTTGCGCCTGAGCGGAGCGCTCTCGCGTCTGAAAGGTCTCATCGTCGGGGCGTTTACCGATTATACGCCCGATGTCGACGGTCATACGATGGAAGAGATGGTCAGCTCTATGGTAGCAGACTACAGCTATCCCGTGGCGTTCGGCGTGCCCGTGGGGCATGTCGACCACAATATCCCGCTGCAGGTCAGTCTTCCGACGCGTCTGGAGGTAACTCAGGATCAGACTTATATCGTGCAGCCTGCCGACGCCTGACGTGGCGGCTCTCTCACCGTTTGCGTGCGAAAAAATCCTTCATCAGCGCACTGCATTCGTCGGCGAGAACTCCTGCCGTGACCTTCGCCTTTGGGTGAAAGGGTGAGGAGGCCATGCGGCTGTAGCCGCGCTTGGGATCGGAGGCGCCGTAGACTATGCGCGGCAGCTGGCTCCAGCCGATCGCGCCCGCGCACATCAGGCAGGGCTCTACGGTCACATAAAGTGTGCAGTCAGTCAGATATTTGCCGCCGAGAGTCTGGGCGGCGGCTGTGATGGCCTGCATTTCGGCATGGGCCGTGACGTCGGCAAGCGCTTCGGTCATATTATGGCCCCGGCCTACAACAGCGCCTTTGCAGACTACTATCGCCCCGATCGGCACTTCGTCCTCTTCGAGCGCGCGATGGGCCTCTTCGAGCGCCATGCGCATATATCGCTCGTCGGCCAGATGGTCGGTATCGTTCATAAGAGATCAATTTTTAGTCCTTCGTCGGCGGCGATCACGTTGTCAAACTCCTCTCGTGCCTCTCGCAGCAGGAGCGACGTGTCGGTGTAGCGGTTGGAGTAGTGGCCGATTATCAGCTGTTTTGCTCCCGCCATGCGTGCTGTCTTTCCGGCCTCGCGGGCAGTGGAGTGACCTCGTGCGCGCGCCTGCTGCGCCATCGAGTCATCGTAGGTGGCCTCGTGATATATCACGTCGACCCCCTTGACCGCCTCTGCGACTTGGGGCGAGAACATCGTGTCGGAGCAATAGGCGTAGCTTACCGACGGGTCAGCAGGGGTGGTGAGCCGTTCGTTGGCTATCACGCGACCGTCGGGGGCAACCCAGTCGGCACCCTGTTTTATGGCATGCAGGTCGGCTACAGGAACGCCGAAAAATTTCACCATGTCTCCGCGAAGGTGTCGGGGTTTCGGTTTCTCTCTGATTATGTAGCCTACGCATGGCACACGGTGACGGAGAGGAAATGACTCCACGGTGACGGCATGATCGTCGACAAGCAGCGTTCTCTCCGATCCCACGCCCTCGTATTCGATATCGTAGGGGGCATCGGGACAGAAATAACTTATGATTTCCCTCATCCTGTCTATCCCTTCGCCGGGCATCGTCACTCTGATACGTCCTCCTTTGTCGTGGAGCGCCATTGTCGACAGCAGTCCGGGCAGCCCGAGGCAGTGGTCGCCGTGGAGATGGCTTATGAATATATGTTCGAGGCGGTTGAAGCGTATTCCCATGCGTCTCATCGCCAGCTGTGATCCTTCGCCGCAGTCGATCATAAGCAGTCGGTCGCGGAAGTCGATGATCTGTCCCGACGGATTGTGACGCACCGATGGGGTGGCGGAGCCGCATCCGAGTATCTCTATCTGGAATTTTGCCATATCTACTTCCGGTTCAGGCTTTTTTTACGGCGATATGCCGCAGTCCGAAATAATTCTCGCGTCGGGCGGCGAACAGTATGTATCCGGCCAGCAGGGCAGTGCGCAGGCTATAGTCGATCCAGTGGTTGCCGGTGGTGAGCGCCATTGCAGCGCCGTAAAGCGCGAGCGCGAGGAATAAATAGAGCGCGAGCGGGCCGAGGCGGTAGCCTATCGGGTGCTTTGCGCGCCCTACTATGTAGGAAAGCACCATCATCACCCCGTAGCACGTGAAAGCGGCCCAGGCGCAGCCCATATAGCCGATCGCCGGCACGAGCAGATAGTTCAGCAGCAGCGTCACCACAAGGCCTATGAGCGAGAAATATGTGCCCCAGATCGTCCGGTCGGTGAGTTTGTACCAGAGAGAGAGATTGAAGAATACGCCGAAGAAGAATTCGGCGAGCATTATCACCGGCACCACCTTGAGTCCGGAGAAGTATTCACGGCCTATGAAGTAGCGGATTATGTCGAGGTAATACATTACCCCGAGGAATATCACCATCGAGAAGATGACGAAATACAGCATCGCCACGCGGAACGGCCTGTATTTGTCGCCGCCGGCCTCGTCCGCGCGGTTTTGCGCGAAGATGAACGGCTCGTAGGCGAAACGGAAGGCCTGGGTGAACATCACCATCACGATCGCTATCTTGTAGTTGGCGCTGTAGATGCCGAGCTGCCGCATCCCCTCTGCCGGATCGGCGGTGAGCGCCGGCAGTAGGATCTTGTCGAGATTCTGGTTCATGATGCCGGCGAGGCCGAGCACGAGAAGCGGGGCGGAATAGGCGAGCATCTCGCGCCATAGCTGCCGGTCGAAGCGCCAGCGGAATCCCGTGAAGTCAGGGATGAGCAATATCAGCGTGGCCACTGTGGCTATGAGGTTGGAGAGGAATATGTAGCCTATGCCGAATGTCGGCGAATAGAAGGCCGACACCGCGTCGGGCCACGAGCGGTAGAGCGCAGGGCAGAGGAGTATGAAGAAGAGGTTGAAGCCGATGTTGAGGCCGATGTTGATGAGTTTCAGCGTGGCGAAGCGCATGGGGCGGTGCTTGTAGCGGAGCCAGCTGAACGGTATGGATGTGAATGCGTCGATGGCCACCGTGGCTGCCATCATGGCCACATATTCGGGATGATCCGGACAGCGCATCACTCCTGAAAGCCATGGCAGCGACGCCGCAACCATGAGCATGAAGAGCGTGGAGCTGCAGGCTATCGACGTCATGGCGGTGGAATAGACCACGCGCGGATCGGGATAGCGCTCATGGTTGGCGAAGCGGAAAAATCCTGTTTCCATGCCGTAGATCAGCAGGGCGAGCGTCAGTGCCACCCATGCATAGATGAAGCTGACGGTGCCGTATTCGGCTTCGGCGAACGTGATGGTGTAGAGCGGCACCAGCAGCCAGTTGAGAAACCGGCCTATGATGCTGCTCAGACCGTAGACGGCCGTATCCTTTGCAAGCGATTTCAGTGAGGGCAAGGTTTTCTGGTTTTATTGGTTGTTATGGATCAGAATAGCGACGGCTGGGAGGGATCGGTGGTCGCTGCGTTGTCTTGTGCGGCGTTGCGGCGGCTGTGGCCGAGATGCGCGTAGGCGAGATCGGTCACCTCTCGTCCGCGTGGCGTGCGCTTGATGAAACCCTCCTTGATCAGGAACGGCTCGTAGACCTCCTCCAAAGTGCCGGGATCTTCGCCCAGCGCCGTGGCGATCGTGCCGAGTCCCACGGGGCCTCCGTTGAATTTGGTGATGATCGTGGTGAGTATCTTGTTGTCGATCTCGTCGAGTCCGTACTTGTCGATGTTGAGCGCTTCGAGCGCAAACCGGGCTATCGGCGGATCGATGATGCCGTTGCCTTTCACCTGGGCGAAGTCACGCACGCGTCGGAGCAGGGCGTTGGCCACTCGGGGCGTACCGCGGCTGCGCAGAGCTATCTCGTTGGCTGCTTCGGGCGTGCATTCCACTCCGAGCAGTCCGGCCGAACGCATGATGATGCGCTGAAGCACCTGGTGGTCGTAATATTCCAGATGGCACTGGATGCCGAAGCGCGCCCGCAGGGGCGAGGTC
>CALHWU010000120.1 GCA_938039795.1 uncultured Muribaculaceae bacterium | reverse complement strand
AACAGACAGATGAGGAATGTCATCAGCAGCAGCGGCAGAAAGCTCTGCAACATAAACCGATATAGACGTTTCACTATCATTCGAATCTGTTTGCTGTGTGTGGGTTCAGTTTCAGTGGTTTATCCGAGGCATTGAAATCGCTGCCTTTTCAAGACTACAAAGGTAAGAAAAAAATTCGGCACTATAGCCTATATATAAAAAGAGGGTGTGTCATAACGGCCCATCTGGGTCGTCGCGCGGCAGCTCAGCCATCCGGATCACGAAGATAAAGCGACAGGCGCTGTGTCACTGTAGGGTGACGCGGCGCCTGGATGTTTTTGCGGGATGGTCAGAGGAGACCGTCCTCGACGTTGACGGCTATGCGCTCTATCAGTGCGTCCTTGCGGTCTTTGTCGGGGCGGTAGTCGCCTTTGAGGTTTACGCCGAAGAAGCGTCCGAATGTCTGCCAGAAGCTTGCGCGGAACGATCCGAGAAATGCCTTGATGATGTTGTAGGAGCTCTGGTCGGTCTCGCGCCGGATGAGCTTGATCAGGAGCTGCGCCTGGCTTTTGGAGAATTTTTTCAGCACGGGTTTGTACTGCTTGAAAATCTCCTTTTCCATCTTTTTGAGGTATTCCTCCCGTTCGCGCTGCGTGGGGAATGTCTCGATATACTCATACGTTTCGAGCAGCGTTGCGCATATGAGCTTTGCGTAAGGGAGCGTTTTCTTGACGTCGCGCACGGTGCGCCAGTAGAACTGTTCTTCCTTTTTGTTTTTGAATTTCAGCGGAGGAAAAACGGTGATCTCGTTGAGAACGATCATTTTTACGTGCTCTCCGTCGATGTCGGTCCAGTAATAGCCTTTGTAGGTGTCGCGCAGCGCCGACGGGTTTTCCACCACCGGGATGTTTACCTCGATGTCGGTCTGTGCTGCGGCAGTCAGCGCCGTGCATATAAAGATAAGATATGTCAGAAGTCGGTGCATACAAGGGGAGATGATGTGTGTCGTGTCAAGGGGCGCACGGCTGCCGTGCGCCGGTCGTGGTAATAACGCTTCAGCGCGGCGTTTCGTTGTGGGGCTGAGGCGGATAATCGAGAGTGTAGTGGAGTCCGCGCGATTCCTTGCGCTCCTTGGCCTGACGCATGATGAGGTAGCCGACGTTGATGATGTTGCGGAGCTCGCAGATGGTGCGCGACACCTTCGACTGCTTGAAAAGGCGCTCTGTCTCCTCGTAAAGTATGTCGAGACGGTTCCATGCGCGGTCAAGACGGAGGTTGGAGCGTACGATGCCCACATAGGCGCTCATGATCTGGCCGACCTCCTTGGCGCTCTGGGTGATGAGCACCATCTCCTCGGGATGCGACGTGCCTTCGTCGTTCCAGAGAGGCACGTCGTCGCGCAGCTCGTATCCTTGGGCGTGGGTCATAGCGTGGCGTGCGGCAGCCTCGGCGTAGACTACTGCCTCGATGAGCGAGTTTGAGGCGAGCCGGTTGCCCCCGTGGAGTCCGGTGCATGAGCATTCGCCTACGGCATAGAGCCTCTTTATGCTCGACTCGGCGTTGGTGTCGACCACGATGCCTCCGCACAGATAGTGGGCTGCCGGAGCCACCGGGATGTAATCTTTTGTGATGTCAATGCCGAGCGAGAGGCATTTGGCGTAGATGTTGGGGAAATGATGGCGCGTCTCCTCGGGATCCTTGTGGGTGACGTCGAGATATACGTGGTCGTAGCCGCCGGCTTTCATCCCCGAGTCGATGGCGCGGGCCACGACGTCGCGTGGCGCCAGTTCGAGCCGCTCGTCATATTTCTCCATGAACCGCTCGCCCGACGGGTTGCGCAGTATCGCTCCGTAGCCGCGCATGGCCTCGGTGATGAGGAAGGAGGGGCGGTCGCCGGGATGGAAGAGGGCGGTGGGATGGAACTGGATGAACTCCATGTCGCGCACGGTGCCCTTGGCGCGGTAGACCATGGCTATGCCGTCGCCCGTGGCCACGAGCGGATTGGTCGTGGTGGTGTATACGGCGCCCACGCCTCCGGTGGCCATGAGGGTCACTCGCGAGAGGAATGTGTCGACCGAGCCGGTGGTCTCGTCGAGCACATAGGCTCCGTAGCATGTGATGTCGGGGGTGCGCCGGGTGACGATCTTTCCGAGATGATGCTGTGTGATGATCTCGATGGCGAAGTGATGCTCGAAGACGTCGATGTCGGCCGACTCCCTGATGCGGCGTATGAGGCTCTGCTGTATCTCGTAGCCGGTGTTGTCGGCGTGATGGAGTATGCGGAATTCGGAGTGGCCTCCTTCGCGGTGCAGGTCAAACGATCCGTCGTCGCGACGGTCGAAATCGACTCCCCATTCGAGCAGCTGGCGGATCTGCTCCGGAGCTTCGGTGACGACTTTCCTGACGGCGACGGGGTCGCTCAGCCAGTCGCCGGCCACCATGGTGTCGTGGATATGCTTGTCGAAGTCGTCGACGCGCAGGTCGGTGACCGACGCCACTCCTCCCTGGGCGAGGGCGGTGTTAGCCTCGTCGAGCGAGCTTTTACATATCAGAGCCACGCGGCCCGTCCGGGCTACTTTGAGGGCGAAACTCATGCCGGCGATACCTCCGCCGATCACCAGATAGTCGTATTTTCTAACCATTGCAATGCGTGAGAATTATTCCTCCCGAAGGTGCCGCGCCGGGCGCGGCAGGAGTTGACGCCGCAAATTTACAAAATTATTCCTTTCGCCGCTCCTCCCGCTGTAAAAGTATCGCGCCGAATGGAGCGGTTTTGCAGAAGGAATGGCAGATGTGGTTTTTTTTGTGAAAAATTAATACGCATGCAGCGAGAAGCATAGGGATGCGAGTGTTGATTTTTCGGAAAAAAGTTGTAACTTCGCGGTGCATAGACATGCGCCTTGCGCACGGTCTGTGCGGCGACAAAACCAAAAAGACTTTCATATCCATCTAAACAAACATAGATTACAGACTTATGAGTAAGGAAAAGAAATTCTTGACTTGTGACGGTAATCAGGCAGCAGCCCACATCTCGTACATGTTTACGGAAGTGGCGGCCATTTACCCGATCACCCCGTCGTCGACTATGGCAGAATACGTCGACGAGTGGGCCGCAGCCGGCCGAAAGAACATCTTCGGCGAGACGGTTCTCGTGCAGGAGATGCAGTCGGAGGGCGGCGCAGCGGGTGCGGTGCACGGCTCTCTGCAGGCAGGCGCTCTGACGACGACCTATACGGCTTCGCAGGGTCTGCTTCTGATGATCCCCAACATGTACAAGATAGCCGGCGAAATGCTTCCGAGCGTGTTCCACGTATCGGCCCGTACAATCGCTTCGCATGCGCTCAGCATCTTCGGTGACCATCAGGATGTGATGGCCACGCGCCAGACAGGCTTCGCCATGCTGGCCGAAGGCTCCGTACAGGAGGTCATGGACCTCTCGGGTGTGGCTCATCTCGCCACGATCAAGTCGCGCATACCGTTCGTCAACTTCTTCGACGGATTCCGCACCTCGCATGAGATACAGAAGATCGAGATGCTCGAACAGGATGACCTGGCTCCGCTGCTCGACCGCGACGCAGTGGCCGCTTTCCGCGAGCGCGCTCTCAACCCCGACGCTCCCGTGGCACGCGGCATGGCCGAGAACGGCGACGTTTTCTTCCAGCACCGCGAATCGAGCAATCCCTACTATGAGGCCGTGCCCGAGATCGTAGAGGACTACATGAAGCAGATCTCAGCCATCACCGGCCGCGAATACCATCTCTTCAACTATTACGGCGATCCTCAGGCAGAGCGCGTCATCATAGCCATGGGCTCGGGCACGCAGGCAGCCCAGGAGGCCGTGGACCATCTGCTGGCCAAGGGCGAGAAAGTGGGCCTCGTAAGCGTCCATCTCTACCGTCCGTTCTCGGCAAAGCATCTGCTGGCCGCCATCCCCGCCACCGCCAAGCGTATCGCCGTGCTCGACCGCACCAAGGAGCCGGGCGCTCCGGGCGAACCGCTCTATCTCGACGTGTGCGAGGTCTACAAGAACCGCGCCGACGCTCCCGCCATCTATGCAGGCCGTTTCGGTCTGGCATCGAAGGATACCACTCCGGCCGACATGATCGCCGTCTACAACAATCTGGCCCTCCCGATGCCCAAGGATCATTTCACCATCGGTATCGTCGACGACGTAAACTTCACATCGCTTCCTCCGGTAGATCCTATCGTGGTGAGCGACACGATGTTCGAGGCCAAGTTCTACGGCCTCGGAGCAGACGGAACAGTGGGCGCCAACAAGAACTCCGTGAAGATCATCGGCGACAACACCGACAAGTATTGTCAGGCCTACTTCGCTTATGACTCGAAGAAGTCGGGCGGCTTTACCTGCTCTCACCTGCGCTTCGGCGACGAGCCCATCCGCTCGACATATCTGGTGACCACCCCCAACTTCGTGGCTTGTCACGTGCAGGCTTACCTGCATCTCTATGACGTCACCCGCGGACTCCGCGACGGCGGCACATTCCTGCTCAACACCATCTGGAAGGGCGAGGAGCTGGCCAAGAACCTCCCCGCCAAGGTCAAGAAATATTTCGCCGACCACAACATCACCGTCTACTATATCAACGCCACCAAGATCGCGCAGGAGATCGGTCTGGGCAACCGCACCAACACCATCCTCCAGAGCGCCTTCTTCCGCATCACCGAGGTTATCCCCGTGGATCTGGCCGTAGAGCAGATGAAGAAATTCATCGTGAAGAGCTATGGCAAGAAGGGTCAGGACGTAGTCGACAAGAACTATGCGGCCGTTGACCGCGGCGGCGAATACGCCAAGCTCGACGTCGATCCGTCGTGGAGCAACCTGCCGGAGGATCCGGAGGTGAAGAATAACGATCCGGAGTTCATCAACAAGCTCGTGCGCCCCATCAACGCACAGGACGGCGACCTGCTGAAGGTATCCGACTTCAAGGGCATCGAGGACGGCACATGGCAGCAGGCAACCGCCCGCTATGAGAAGCGCGGTGTGGCTACTTTCGTGCCCGAATGGATCGCCGACAACTGCATACAGTGCAACAAGTGCGCCTATGTCTGCCCCCATGCCGCTATCCGTCCGTTCGTGCTCGACGAGAAGGAGATGGCAGCGTCGCCTATCGCCGAGGGTCATTCGATCCCCGCAATCGGCAAGACTTTCACCGGCATGCGCTTCGTTCAGGCTGTCGACGTGCTCGACTGTCTGGGTTGCGGCAACTGTGCCGATGTCTGCCCGGGCAAGAAGGGCGAGAAGGCTCTCGTGATGAAGCCTCTCGAAACTCAGCTGGACGTTCAGAAAGAATGGGACTACTGTGTGAAGGAGGTTGCCTCGAAGCAGGATCTGGTCGACGTGAAGGCCAATGTGAAGAACTCACAGTTCGCAATGCCTTACTTCGAATTCTCGGGCGCATGCTCGGGCTGCGGCGAGACTCCTTACGTGAAGCTCATCTCGCAGCTCTTCGGCGACCACGAGATGGTGGCCAACGCTACCGGCTGCTCGTCGATCTATTCAGGCTCCGTTCCCTCGACACCTTACACCGTCAACAAGCAGGGTCATGGCCCGGCATGGGGCAACTCGCTCTTCGAGGACTTCGCTGAGTTCGGTCTTGGCATGTTCATCGCCAACGAGCAGCTCCACCGCCGTCTGACAGAGACGATGAAGGCTGCCACTGCCTGCCCGACATGCAGCCAGGAGATCCACGAGCTCGCACAGCAGTGGCTCGACTCTGCCGACGACGCTGCCGCCACCCGCGCCATCGCCGACAAGCTGATACCTCTCTGCGAGGCATGCGGATGCGACGTATGCAAGACCATCCTTGACCTGAAGCACTATCTCGTGAAGCGTTCACACTGGATCATCGCCGGCGACGGCGCTTCCTACGATATCGGCTTCGGAGGTCTCGACCACGTGCTCGCAAGCGGCAAGAATATCAACGTGCTCGTTGTCGACACAGAGGTCTACTCCAACACCGGCGGCCAGGCTTCGAAGGCCACTCCGCTCGGCGCCATCGCCAAGTTCGCTGCGAGCGGCAAGCGCATCCGCAAGAAGGATCTCGGTCTGATCGCTTCGACCTACGGCTACGTATACTGCGCTCAGATAGCCATGGGCGCCGACCAGGCTCAGACCCTCAAGGCTATCCGCGAGGCCGAGGCCTACGACGGCCCGTCGCTGATCATCGCCTACGCTCCCTGTATCAACCACGGCATCAAGGCCGGCATGGGTCACTCGCAGCTTGAGGAGCAGAAGGCCGTTGAATGCGGCTACTGGCACCTCTGGCGCTACAATCCCGCTCTCGAGGAGTCGGGTCAGAACCCCTTCTCGCTCGACAGCAAGGCTCCCGACTGGGATAAGTTTGAGGACTTCCTCAAGGGCGAGGTGCGCTACGCATCGCTTGCCAAGCAGTATCCCGCCGAGGCCGGCGAGCTCTTCGCAGCAGCGAAGGCCAACGCCCAGTGGCGCTACAACAACTATCGCCGTCTGGCCCAGCAGCAGTGGGGCGTCGATCCCGAGATCGGCAATCTGCCCAAGTGATAGATCCCTCAGCCTGACTGCGCTCCGCCGCAGCCGGCTCTAAAGATAAGGCGGTGAGCCATATGTCCCCAGTCCGGGGGCTATGGCTCACCGCCTCGCTTTATCCCTCCTGAGGGGTTGACTCAATACAGGATGTCTCTATGACAACGATCTGCAAAGCTTTGAGGGGGTATGAAAACATTAAGAATCTTTTCAATAGACCTTTTCAATAGATTGTCAAAGACGAATGAATTATGTGTCTCCTATTGAATGGTTATCAGACATGTTTCATAACTTTGCATATGGAACAACTGCAGGCAAATGAAATAATAATATATCAGCCCGATGAAAATCTGGCTCTTGATGTAAGGGTCGAGGACGAATCTGTATGGCTGACGCAATCACAGATAGTCGAACTATTCAATTCAAGCAAAGCAAATATAAGCGAACATCTAAAACATATTTTTGACTCTGGCGAACTGGCAAAAGAAGCAACTGTTCGGAAATTCCGAACAGTTCGGCTAGAGGGAAATCGCAAGGTGACCAGAAACATAGAATTTTTCAATCTGGATGTCATAATATCTGTTGGATATAGAGTAAATACAGTCCGTGGTATTCAATTTCGCCAATGGGCCAACAAGGTCTTGAAAGAATATCTCCTCCGTGGCTATGCACTCAATCAACGATTGATGCAACTTGAAGATCGCATAGACCGTCGTTTTTCAGAATACGACAGACATCTTTTACAGCTTGATGAGAAAGTGGATTTTTTTGTCCGGAGCTCTATTCAACCAAAGGAAGGCATTTTTTTCGAGGGACAGATTTTCGATGCGTATGCTTTCATTGCCGGATTAATCAGAAAAGCTGATAAACGGATAGCTGTCATCGACAGCTACATTGACGATTCAGTGCTGGTGCAACTGGCAAAACGGAAACCCGGTGTGACCGTGGATATTTACGACGGCAAAATTTCGCCGCAGCTCCGTCAGGATGTAGCCCGTCACAACGCTCAGTATCCGGGTGTCGCGTTGCACGCTTACAAAAAGGCTCACGACCGTTTTCTGATTATTGACGAGGCTGTATATCATATAGGGCATTCGCTCAAAGACCTTGGAAAGAAACTGTTTGCTTTCTCAAAAATGGAGGTGATGACCGGCACTGAATTATTATCCAGATTCTAATGACATGTTTGAAGAGGGAATTCCGCATTTTCACGATCCGCAGTTGGTCGACTATCTAAAGTCGAAGCTATAATCAGGGAATCCTTACCATCTTGATGGATTAGAATTGAAGTCGGGTGTGCGGAAATAGTGCGGATGGTGTGCGGATGTGTGCGGAAACAGTGCGGATGGTGTGCGGAAATAGTGCGGAAGGTGTGCGGAAATAGTGCGGAAGGTGTGCGGATGTGTGCGGAAACAGTGCGGAAGGTGTGCGGAAGGGGTGAGGATTTGGTGGGAAGCGGGAAAATGGCTAACTTTGCGGCGTGATGACGCGGCGGCGCACGAGGGGCCGCAGCGGCAGCGCAACAACTTCGAAGTAAAACCAATATAATAAGTCTTGGATATAGATCCTTTACCAGCCATGGCCGACTCGCTCGCAGCGGTAGTGTCGGCCTTGCAGCTTAGTTTTCCGGCCAATTTCGGCCTCGACCAGATCATAGCCCTGATAGTGGCTGTCGGCGCCCTGATGATCTCCGGCTTCGTGTCGGGCAGTGAAATAGCATTTTTCTCGCTTACACCTGAGCAGTGCGACGAGCTCGATGAGACGCCGCGGGGCAAGAGTGTGCTCGATCTTGTGCGCAATCCGGAGCGGCTTCTTGCCACGATACTGATAGCCAACAATCTGGTCAATGTGACAATAGTCATACTCTGCAATTATGCTCTCGGCCCGGTATTTCAGGGCATGGCGGCGTGGCTCAGCTTCCTGTTGCAGACAGTCATACTGACGTTCCTCATATTGCTGTTCGGCGAGATATTGCCCAAACTGATAGCAAATTCCGACAATATGCGGTGGATCCGCTTCGCTTCGGGCGGTGTGCGGCTTATGATGGCGGTTTTCCGGCCCATCTCGTCGCTGCTGGTCAGGGGGTCGACGATCGTCAACAAGGTAGTGGTGAAGAAGGAGAGCGACGTGACGGCCGAGGAGCTGTCGAAAGCTCTTGAGATCACTGACGTGAAGGCCGGCGACGAAAAGGAGATGCTAGAAGGCATACTCCGCTTCGGCGACAAGACGGCCAACGAGGTGATGACCCCGCGCGTCGACATGACTTGCGTCGACCTTTCGTTGACTTTCGATGAGGTAATGGCCACGGTAGTGGAGTCGGGCTATTCGCGACTGCCGGCCTGCGACGGCTCGCAGGACGACATCAAGGGGGTGCTCTATGCGCGCGACCTTCTCCCCTATATCGGCAAGGCCGATGCTGACTTCGACTGGCACAAGCTGCTCCGGGAGCCCTATTTCGTGCCCGAAGCCCGGTCGATCGACGATCTGCTTGAGGACTTCCGCCGGCGTCATATCCACATGGCCATAGTGATCGACGAGTTCGGAGGCACCCAGGGACTTGTCACGCTTGAGGATGTGCTTGAGGAGATAGTCGGGGATATCAATGACGAGTACGACGATGAGGAGAAGACTTATCGCCGGCTCCCCGACGACACATTCATTTTCGAGGGGAAGACGCTCCTCGGCGACTTCTTCCGCATAACCGGTCTAGACGAGGCCGACTATGTCGACGTGGCGGCCGACTGCGAGACGCTGGCCGGAATGCTACTTGCCATCAAAGGGGATTTCCCCAAGGAGAAGGAACCGCTCGTCTACGGCCGCTGCCGCTTTCTGGTGCTTGAGATCAACGGCCACCGTATAGCCAACGTGCGCGTCAAGGTGATGCCCGAGGAGGTCGGCGACAAGAAGGAATAATGAGAGGGGTTACGGCTCTGGCCGCTGTGGCCATGGTGTTTGTCTCATGTGGCGGCCGTGGTGGCGACCATGCGCCCGTGCCGCGCCCGCGTGCTTATCCCCGGGTGCCGGTGACGGAGGTCTCCTTACACCGTGCCGACTCGCTGCCGATGGGCTTTGCCGTCAACGACCGTGCTGAGGTGCGCCTCGGAGGCGACGCCCGGAGCCGTTGGCTGACTATTGTTTACCCCGCTTACGGTGGCGTCGCAATGCATCTGTCGTTCACTCTGTCGGATGATCCAGATGCTGTGGCCGGCAATCGGCTTGAGCGCATAGCTCTGAATGTAGGGCAGGCGCATGTCAGCGTCAGCGACACTCTTATCGGCGACGGCACTACGGCGGTGGCTTTTTACCGCGTCGACGAGCCGTCGGTCACGCCGCTGCAAGTGCTTGCGCGCTGCGGGCGCCTGACCGTCAGCGGAGCCCTGACAGGCTTCGACGCCGCAGCCTCGCCCGACAGTCTCGCCCCGATCCTCGACGCCATACAGCGCGACATGCTCGCCGGCATCGACTCAATTATCATTACTGACTGATGCCACAAAGGATCAAGCATATAAAATCGGACGGCGTGGAAATCAGCATTATCCCGGTCGCAGCCACTGCGCAGCCGATGCGCGAGGCCGAGCGGGAGGCTGTGAGCCGTCTGGTTGAGGCTGCGTTTGGCAGCGGAGCGGCGCTGACGCATTCCGCGGCCGGCGCGCCGCTCGTCGACGGCGTGGAGGAGGGGCGTGTGTCAGTGAGCCACGGCGCCGGATATGCCGCACTCGCAGTGTGCGATGCCGGGCGCCGCGTGGGTATCGACGTGGAGTCGCCGCGCGCACAGCTCCGCCGGGTAGTGCGCCGCATTCTTACCCCCGGAGAGGCTGAGATACTGCCCGACGCTGAAGCGTGTGACATCGCCCTGCTTTTAAGAATATGGACGGCTAAGGAGGCCGTCTACAAGCTTACGCCCGACAATGCCTCCTTCACACTGAGCCAGATCAGTCTGCTGCGTGCCGACGATATGGAAGCATGGCGCTCGGGAGATTCAGTAAGCCCGCAGCCAGGAATGACCATACGGTTCATCGCACTTCCGGGTGGTGCACTCCTTGCGGTGGCCATGGCGCCACGCATCAGGCGCCGAGGAGGTCGCGGGTGATGTCGAGGGCGGCGGCGATCTCCTCGGGTGAGGCGGTGGAGTCGAGGCGCAGATCGCCCGGAGCGGCCAGCAGAGTGAAGTTGATGGCCGACGGATCGGCGTTTTTCTTGTCGTGGCGCATGTATTCTATGAGCGCGGGATAGTCGTCGCAGCTCAACTGAGGCGCGCCGTAACGCTCGCGGACAAACGACGCCACGGCATGCAGCTGGTCAGATGGGAAGCCATGCTTCATGTGCGACAGCACCAGATCGGCCACCAGGCCGCGGGCAACGGCGTAGCCGTGGGCCAGATGGCGCCCCTCCTTCATGGCGAGGGCCTCCATGGCGTGGGCCATGGTGTGGCCGAGATTGAGCGCCTTGCGGAGTCCCTTCTCGAACGGATCCTCGTCGACCACGCGCTTCTTGACCATGACACTTTTGCGGAGCAGCTGCAGGAGCTTCTCATCGTCGGCAGATTCGCCTACCGGAAATGCGAGGAGCTCGGCCGCGGCCTCCGGGGAGTCGAGCAGTCCGTGCTTGAGCATTTCGGCGTAGCCCGACAGCAGTTCCTCGCTGGGGAGTGAGCGGAAGAAGCGGGTGGAGATGATGACTGCCACAGCCTCCTTAAATACGCCGATCTCGTTTTTCAGACCCTCGAAGTTTATGCCGGTCTTGCCGCCGACGGCCGCATCGACGGCCGCGAGCAGCGTGGTGGGAACATTGATGAACTTCACCCCGCGCTTGAACGTGGCTGCCGCAAAACCGCCCATGTCGGTGACCACGCCGCCACCGATGTTGATCACCAGTGAGCTGCGCGAGCAGCCTCCGGCTACGAGCCGGCTCCATATCATGGCGAGGCTGTCGAGATTCTTGGCCTCGTCGCCCGCGCCGCACTCTATGACAACGGCGCCTTCCACAGCACGGCATTCGCGCGCAAGCGGCTCGACGACAGCGCGGCGCACATTGCTGTCGGTTATGACGTATACTCCTTTGGGCGTGGCTTCGTCGACAATGGCGTCGATGGCCGCGGCTACCTCGTTGTTGAAGACAAGTATCTGGCTCATTATCGTCTTACGGTTTATGGAATGACAACCTGAAGAGAGATCTGCGGCAAATATAGTGATAATGGCGCATACTGTCGCTATTGCGGGATGTTAAGGGGCTGTTAAGCATCTGTTAAAAAATCAAACGACAAACGCGCGGCGGCATGCTGGCTACGCGTGAGTAATTTTGCAATTCCGTGACGGACCGGCCGTCACGGCCTAAAATGGAGGAGACAGATGAAGAAAAGACGAGAAGTGAGAATAGCGGCTGCGGGAGTGGCCCGGCGCGGGGGAGCTGTCAGGCGGTGCGTCAACCTGACGGAGGCCCGTCATGGTCTGAAACGCATGATGCCGTTGCCGTCGCTGCCCGCCGCCGATGATGCGGCCGGCAGCGATGATGGAGCTGCGTATTCGTCGGCTCCGGCGTCGTATGCGCCGGTGAGGCTTGTGGCCCGATCCATCGGGAGAATGCAGCGTCAGACCAGAGCCTTCACTCCTGCCGATGGCGACGCAGGGAGCGACCGGGGAATGGGCGACAGGGACATGGCGGCCTTTTCGGCCATGCTGAGCGACACGTACTGCGGGCTTGTGGAGGAGGCTGCCGGCGGGGGAGCGCTGCTTCAGCCGATAGCGTGCGGCTATCGGCTGACAGGTCATGACGGTCAGACGCTGTATGAGTCGGGCGTGGTGTATGCGGGGCCGGCCGACGGCGTGCAGCTGTGCGGCGAGATGCATCCGGCCATAGAGGTGCGGAGCAACACGGATTTCACCATAGCCGGTTTCACTATCGGCGCTGAGGCTTACCGTCTGATGGCCGAGATCCCGGAGTATGGCGCGGAGGAGGGGGTGGCCGAGGTGGAGATCTATGCAGGCGAGCAGCTTCATCCGGTGGATCCTTCGGAGCGGGCGGAGATCATGATCGACGGGGCCGGCGGCAGCGAGCCCTCGGTGAGGCTTTTTCTTCCGGGCGCCTCCACGGCCATGGTGCCCGGCCGGCAGCGGCTGACGGCTAAGGCAGCGGCTCTCGCCGCAGGGGGAATGCGCGGCATGAGGCTCGTGGCGCGGGTGAGGAGCGGCGAGGCGGCCACTGTGACTGTCGGAGCGGCTGCTCGCGGCGATGTGGCCGCGGCGATACGGCTCACCGACGCGGCTGTGGCGCGGGCCGAAGCGGAGGCCCGGCATGCGCTGACGGCCGAGGAACGTCTGCTCGCCGCGATATGCACCCCTAACGGATTCGATGCCCGGCTGGCGGTCAGGTCGGGCGATACGATGGTGATGGGCGGCATCACTCCCTTGCGTTTCGGCGGTGTGTCGCCTCTGGAGATGGTGACTGCCCCGGAGGGTGATGACGTGATAGCGCTGCGCGCCACGGTGAGCGGTCCCGGATTGCCGGCGGCAGTAAGCGAGGCTGTGATGACGGGTGATTTCAGCGGTCTGCGGCGCGCTCCGCTTGTAGGATATCCTTCGGCCGATGCTTCGGAGCTGCATATCATCGCTACGTGTGGCGGAAAGAGCGTGCATTTCGGAGCCATGCTTACGCCCGCGGCCGATCTGAGCCGGGCCATTCATGTCGCCTACGGTCTGGCATCGCCTGCCCTTGATGATGAGGCCGCAGCGGTCCATGCTGCCGCGCAGTCAGCTTCAGCTGCGGCGAGGAGCGACAATGCGCTCGTGGCGTCGGGGAGCGGTCGGAACTGTGATCCGGTGGCTGCGTGTCTGCTCGGCGAGGGAGTGGAAGTGAAGGAGATGGTGATTGCCGACCGCCGGCGCACGTCGGCCGATTCCACGCAGTGCCGGCTCTATGCCTCCACTACCGATGGCATCTATGGTGTCAGTGCCGATCTTGCCGAAGGTAGACTGACAGCCACCAGTCTCACTCCTTTGGTGGCCGAGGAGCGCCTTACTGCTTCGGGAGAAGGGTATTATGCCTCGACCGCTATGGGAGTGGCGGAGTTGTCCGGGGGGCAGGTCAAGGCTGTGGAGGGCGCGAGCCGGTGGAAGAGGGCAGGCAAGGATCCGGCTACAGGGCTTATGCTGAGGGAGGATGCCGAAGGGATGATCTGGATGTCAGGCAGTGACGGCACCGTATATTTGGCTGATCGGGAGCGACCTGACGTGGTGGAATGGAGCGTCGGCGTGGAGCTTTCGGCTGATGAACGTGTGCGGGGCGTCGAGCTGCGTATGCGTGCCTCGGAGTTTCATGGCGAGGTAGAAATTCTGGCGGGAGGGAAGAGGACTCTTCAGAGAATATGCCGCGTGAAGGTTGATGGGGAGATATGCCGCCCGCTGCGTATCAGCAATATTATCTGTCCCGTCAGGCCGTATGTGGAGCTGAGGCTGACAGGGCGGACGTCGGCCGATCTGAGGATATATTCGGCCGCGATCGAGACAATAAAGGTGGATGATGAGTGACGAAGGAATAAAGAGGGCGGATTTCCAGACGGCCGACATTGGGGCGCTTTTGACTGAAAACGAGCGCCGCAAGTCGGGCCGTGCTGCAGTGTATGATCCGGAGAGCGGCGAAGGATGCTGCGGGAAACGTGTGGAGCTTAAACGCTGCCGCAGGCGATGGCTGGTGCCGGAAGAGATGCTGACGGACAGTCGCTTCAGTTTGTGCCGCACGGCGGCCGACTACGAGCGGCTCCGCGCCGCGTGCGATTTCGAGTACTGGGCGTGGCGCTGCGTGGAGATATCCGACAAGCAGACGGGCCGCATGATCCCTTTCAGGCTCAATCGCCCGCAGCGCAAGCTTCTTGCCGCTATGGAGAGCCAGCGTCGCGCGGGCCGTCCCGTCAGGATAATACTGCTGAAAGCGCGGCAGTGGGGCGGAAGCACTCTCACCCAGATATATTTCGCATGGCTGCAGACGGTGGTGGCCGAGGGACTGAATTCGCTGATATGCGCGCAGGTGCTCAACACTTCGGGCACGATACGCCGGATGTATGACCGCCTGCTGCGCCGCTATCCCCGCCAGCTGTGCGCTACCGACGAGGAGCACACGATGCTGAGAAAGGGACTTGTGGCGTCGGGCGACGGCGCAAGCACCCGGATGGTCAGCGGCCGAAGGGCTACGGTGACGGTAGGCTCCTCGTTTGGTCAGGATGCCGTGCGCGGTCTCGACATCAGACTGGCCCACCTGAGCGAAGTGGCGTTCTGGCGCGATACGGAGCTGATGAAACCGGCCGACTTCGTCAGGGCCATCTGTTCGGGCATAGCCATGCGGCCGCTTACGGCTGTGGTGATAGAGAGTACGGCCAACGGCGTAGGCAACTATTTCCACAAGGAGTGGCTCCGGGCCAGGGAGGGACTTAGCGACAAGGCTCCGGTGTTTGTGGCCTGGTATGAGATAGAGGAGAATGCCGTGGAGGTGACCGATGTCGCCGCGCTTGTAGGCGCGATGGACGAATATGAGCGCAATCTGTGGCGCCGGGGGCTGACGCTCGAACAGATCTGCTGGTATCAGCTCAAGCGGCGCGAGGCGGCCGATCACTCGAAGGTGATGGCCGAATATCCGACTGACGATACGGAAGCATTTGTCAACACTGGCTTCGGAGTGTTCGCTCCAGAGCTGGTTGACCGCATGCGGTCAACGTGCCTCGATCCTGTGGCCGTGGGCGAGGTGGCGGGTCACGCCATGACAGGGCCGGAGGCTTTGCGCGGACTGAAATTCTCGGCCGACGCCCGTGGCGGCCTGAAGGTGTGGGAGTGGCCGGCCAGGGAGAGGCATAGCAGCGACAGGTATGTGGTGACGGTGGATATCGGCGGACGCAGCGCGGGGGCCGACTGGTCGGTGATAGCCGTGATGGACCGCGGAGAGGCCGACGGCAGCGGGCCGATGAGAATAGCCGCCCAGTGGCGCGGCCATATCGACCATGACCTGCTCGGATGGAAAGCTGCCGCGATAGCGTCGTACTACAATGATGCGCTGCTGGTGGTGGAGAGCAACACTCTGGAGACTGAACGGGCAGGATCGTCGACCTATATCCTTGAGCAGCTGAGCGAGGTCTACGGACATCTGTATGCCCGCACGCTGCGCGACACTTTCAATCCGCAGCGCGAGCGGCGCCTCGGTTTCCACACCAACCGCCAGACCAAGGGGCTCGTGGTGGAGAGTCTCATCAGGGCGGTCAGGGAGCACGAGTATTTCGAACGCGACCATCTGGCCTGCGACGAGATGATGACCTACGCCCAGCTGCCGGGAGGCGCATATGCGGCGCGCGACGGCTGCCACGACGACGTGGTGATGACCCGTGCGATGGCCGTATACGTGGCCTCTACCGTGCGTCGCAGTCCGGAGGCTTCATGCGGCTATTTCCGTGAATGCGGCCGATAGCGCGGCGCGCCGCGATGTGTCGCGCATCAGGTCTTGCACATGACGCGACAATTAGCTGATTTTGCTATATGGCATGGAATAGAATGGTTTATTCTGTAGTGGGCTGGCGATGCCTCGGAAAAAATAAACTATCGTTCCATGCCTTTTAATATACAGTTATTCCGGGATTGAGGGATTTCAGATCGGATATGAAAGCTTCCTGATTCTGCGGGGAGATATAGACCCAGTTATTACGACCGTATCTGATGCCTATCCGCTTCGCGGACAAGGCCGGAGATGACAGAATGGTGGATTTATGGGTGATTTCAGTGATTCTGTCTATAGGCAATGTCATATGGAACAATACTCCACAACGGATATATAAATTGTCATCCTTGATTGTATAATCGGTATGGAACAGCATGTCAAGCATCAGGGCGACACATGCTCCGATAAGCACCACATCAATAAGGAGTATCCATGTGGACTGAAAACATAAAAACAGGCTGCATACAAATGCAGCGGCAACTCCGATGCATGTCCAACGATACCACCGGGCGACTCTCGATTTATAGATCTTTTTCATGTCGCAAAAAAATCACTGATTGTCGGGGCTGCGGCGCAGCGTCTCTGCTATTACCCGCGGGAAGTGGAGGCGCTCAAGCTCGTGGATGCGGGTCTCGATGGTGTCGGGTGTGTCGTCGGGCGTGACTGGGATGGAGGTCTGAAACACAATGGCTCCTTCGTCGTATCTTTCCGTCACATGATGTACGGTGATGCCGGTCTCTGAAGCTCCGGAGGCCACGACGGCTTCGTGGACATGCCGGCCATACATGCCTTTGCCACCGAAGCGGGGAAGGAGCGACGGATGGATGTTGAGGATGCGTCCGGCATAACGGTCGGTGATGAAGGAGGGCACGATCTGAAGAAAGCCGGCGAGGATTATGGCTCCGATGCCGTAGCTGTCGAGCAGGGGGAGGATGGTGTCGTGACTGCGCAGGTCGGCGGCAGAGACTGTCGCAACGGGCACTCCAAGCGCCGACGCGCGGCTGATGACCATGGCTCCCGGCCTGTTGCACACCACAAGAGCCACCTCGATGCCTTCGTCGGGGCGGGCGCGGAAATAACGGATAATGTTCTCTGCATTGCTTCCGTTTCCGGAGGCGAATATGGCTATTTTCACTATCTGCATGGCTGATTGAATTGATAGATCTCTATGGAATGCTGCGCGTCTGGCGCCAGGATCGCGTCGTGTCATTCCTGCTGCTTTGATTCGGCTTCCTGTATCAATCGTTTTATCTCCTCCTTGCTCTTGAAAGTGGCAGGAGCCGTGATGGGAACGTTATATTCTTCGATAATAGCATCAAATGGGACGATAGTATCTTTGGGGTGGGCTGTTCTCCAGAATAGCTCTGTGCGACGTCTGATTTCCGGTTCGAAATCTTTGGAGATTATACCCTCTATTCCTATAGCTGCCACATGGTCATACAGTGGGGCGTCATAAATAAGACCGTCGGCCACATCCTGCCATTTCCGGCCCTTTATGAATGTCGGACCGCCTCCGGCATCGCCGGTGTAATCCGTCGCTCCGTAGGGAGTGTCTTTCAAATCAATGCCGAAAGGACGGCAATCCATTCGCTCGAAAGCAGCGTCCCAGAGGCCGTTGGCGGTCATCGGACAGTTCTGCCCGTTGAAGAGCACATAATCAAACCAGTTAAGCGCGACAATCCTGACCCGGTCATCGCCAAAAGTCTTTTTCATCCACCATCCTTGCGTGCCGTAGTCGCGCTTCCACGGCTTGAAGTAGCCCGAATAGCTGATGGCGTGTGGATGACTGGTTATCACCAGGGCTTTGCGGGCGCCATTGACGAGGGGCTGGCGTTCGTACATCGAGGCGAAGTTGGCGCTCAGGAGGCTGTCGCGGTTGGTCTTGTTAAGGGATTTCCAGAAAGCTTTGTAATCATCCACAGTCTGAATGCTGTCCCATGAGAAATTCAGGTCGGTCAGACCCAGATGTATCTTCCGGGAGTTTTTCTTGTTGATATTATACAGGCCTTTGAGAAACTTGATGCGGTTGTATTTTTCCCATAACGGATAGAAGCACTCCCCTTTGCGGTAATAGGCGTAAAGGCTGTCCGTGAATTCATCCTCCGTGGCGTATGTCGCATTTAGTAATCTGTTTACATCCTCTGTCAGGTTTATTCCTCCGACTTCAGTATATACATGCCCTACCCGTTCGGCAAAACGGGGATCGGCTAACAAGTCGAGAATAAAATTATACTGGATCGAGTCACGATGGTCGCGTTCGCCCAGCACGACGATATCCGATTTTTCAAACAGCTTGAATATGTAGTCTTTAGGTGATACACCGTTTTTATCGGCATACTCATGCAGCTCTTTTATTGACGGCGCAGACGATGTTTGTGCCGTTAAGCCGGAAGTGGATGAAATCGCCAGAATGACAAGCATAAACAAGCTTCTCGCGATTGACCGGAACAGTGTATTGCCCATAAACTGAAATATTTGACGGTTTATTAAGGTGTGGTCTACTATAATGTGCAAAGATAATTGTTTTTTACGACCTAACACTCCTTTTCGTCGGAAAGCGAGTGGTCAAAATGGCCAGACATCAGAGCTGTGACATGAGTTCCGAGCCGGTCATGACATCCATCTTTGAGAACGCAAACAGTTTCTTGCCAAGGTCTTTAAGCGAATGGCCTATGTGATAGACTTCCTCATCAATTATAAGGAATCGGTCGTGAGCCTTATTGTAAGCGTGTAATGTCACGCCAGGATATTGGGCATTGTGCCGCGCTACATCCTGACGAAGCAGCTGTGAAATTTTGCCGTCGTAAATATCGACAGTCACACCTGGATTTCGTTTTGACAGTTGCACAAGCACCGAATCGTCAACATAACTGTCAATAACCACTATTCTGTGTTTGGCTTTCCGAATCAAATTGGCTACAAAAGCGTAAGCGTCAAAAATCTGACCGTCGAAGAAGATGCCCTCCTTAGGAGGCAATGATGTCCTGACAAAGAAATCAACATCCCTGCGAAGAGCCTCTATTTTCCCATCCTGTTCCAATAAACGTCTATCTAATCTATCGCTCATTTCAATCAATCTTTGGTTGACTGAATATCCACGAAGCAGATACTCCTTCAATATTTTATTGGCCCACTGGCGGAACTGGGTGCCTCTTAATGACTTGACTCGATATCCTACAGATATGATGACATCAAGATTGTAGTATTTGGTTCGATATCTTTTGCCGTCAGATGCAGTTGTCAAGGAATACTTGACAACTGAATTGGCATCCAATTCGCCTTCTTTGAAAATATTATTAGTATGAAGGCTTATGTTCTGTTTTGTAGTCTGAAATAACTTCATCATCTGAGCCTGCGTAAGCCACACAGTCTCACCTTCAACTTGAACGTCAAGTTTGAGGGTTTCGTCAGGTTGATATATGATTATCTCGTTTTCTTGCGTAGATTCCATGTACAAAAGTAGTAATTATTTATGGCATTTCCTTAGTTGTTGACAGTGAATTGATATAATCGGTGAGGCGTGTGATTTTTGCTTAGATGTTTCCCGATTATTTCTCCAATGATTTCGGATTCTAACCAAACCGTTTGTCTTTCGGTGTTCTGATTCGCAGAGAAATACATGCCATTTGAGGCCATAATGGAAAAGGCGCGTGAGTTTGACCCCTTCGGGCACGCGAGATTTGACCCCTCGGGCGTGATAAGATTGACCCCTTAAAAGTCCTGGCGTACAACCGTCCGCGATGGCGTATTGAAACCTGTCGATATAGACTCTAACTTTGC
>CALHWU010000119.1 GCA_938039795.1 uncultured Muribaculaceae bacterium | reverse complement strand
ATCCGTTTTTCTCCCGGTTTTCAAGTAGCTCTATCCCGGTTTTACCACAAAGCGGATTGAGATACAGTTCATATGGAAGCAACGACGAATAGACCACCGAATCGAGGCTATGGACAGATTCGAGGCGACACAGGGCATCAAACACCGCTATGCCTGTGGTGACCACAGGACCCTCGCCCACGTGTGGCAACCGGATCTCGCGCAGTGTGTTCCCTTCTACCCTTATCTGCACGGCTGAATCGCCGGCAGCCTTGACAATCACACCGGAATGGAAGTCGATACTGTCAGGCCACACATCGTAAGCCTCACAATGATATACAGGCTCATGGACAGACGGCAGCGAAACGCGGCCACAGGATGTGGCGACTAAAATCATGGCCGCGGCAACCGCATGACGCAGCCACCGCGACAATAATATGTTTTTTTGAGCCAACTCTGCCATGATCACAAATCCGCGTACGACGGAATTGACGAAGGTTTACTTCCTGTTGATTTTGGCTGCTATTTTATCGGGAACAGCATCTTTGTGAACCAGAATGCTGAGTGTCTTCGACAGGAAATAAGGCTCGGAAACATAGAAGAAACCATCGTAAATCTGGTTGGTATCCCATGAGTTTTTCACCTTATAATAGCGGTTGCCGTTCTGGTCGGTGGCCACGCCTACGATTTCCATACCGTGGTCGTCGGTGGTCTCCTGACGGTCAAACATCTCCTGACGCATATCCTGTGTCACTTCAATCTCCTTGACCGGACCTTTTACGTCGAATTTCTCGCGGTTTTTCTCTGCATCGGAAAGCTTCACCCATCGCGAGAGCTCAGTACCTTCGAGGTCAGCCTCATCTTTGTCGGCCGGCATAACTGCAAAACCTTCCTTCCACTTGAATCCGCCCTCGCTGACGTCGGCTGCCCATGCTACAGAATAGCCCTTGTCGATGGCATTGTCCACAATAGCCTTGAGGTCGGCCAGAGGAACGTTCATATACTGTCCGGCAAGCCAGTTGTCGGAAACTTCAAGGACAAAGGGTTTGTCGAACGGATGATGGGTAAACGAGGTGAATGTGGCATAGTCGTCGGGGTTGATGCCGAGCGACTGTGCGAACGTCTGGGGGGTATAGGTCTGTCCCTCGTATTCGAAAGTAGCCGGTATCTCGCCGAAATAAGCGTTGAGGATTCCCTGAAGCCCCTTGCGCCAGGCAGTGGAGAGACGGCGGTTGGGCTTGCGGTTGATAGCTCCGAGATAACCCTGCATGGCTGCCTCAAGCTCTCCGTGCACGTGATTGTCCTCGCCGTAATTCAGACCCTTGTAGGCCTCTTCAGGCATCATGCCGTAGGCAGCCCATACATACGGGACGTCGAGGCCGCTTCCGCCCTGAGAGAAATTGATCTTGCCGTTGGTGCGGATATACTTGTCGGCCTTGTCGTCATAGGTGTGCCATACGACGAACATTTCGGAGAGATCCACCGGTTTGCCACCCTTGCGGATAATCTCGTTCTCAAAAAACGAATTGCTCGAGAAGCACCAGCATGTGCCCGACTTGTTCTGGTCGCGCACAGGATTGGTCTTCACCGTCTTGACGTCGGTAAACTTGAAGCCCTCTACTGAATCGGTCTTGGCGGCTTCCTGAGCCTGCACCGAGAGAGCGGCCGCCAGAGCGGCCAGAATAAGGATTGGTCTCATATCTAAAAATGTAAATGTTCCTGTTCCACAAAATTACCTAAAATCACCGGGATATGAAAATAATCGTAAAAAAATAAAAAAGAGCGGACCTCACGGTTGGCTCTTCCAAGTGTAATTTTTACAGGGATGTGAGCGGCATTTCCTCTCGGGTCGATCGCTCACTTATTTATATACAGGATAGTCAGCTGTAAAAGCTGACCGGATTATGATGCTGTGTTGTTACTGTTTGGCTTATCCGCTGCAAGGCATAAACAATCGACTGCCCCCAACGGATCAGACATACGAAAACGGCCCACCGCATCAGCGATGAGCAGACTGAAACTACTGAAAACGGTCGGTATACCAACCGACTTACAACCGGAAATACCCCCCAAGGTCTCGCTGACAGCGAGTTGCGCTTCGGCATTGTTATTCTCAACGCCTCTCGACATCAGAATGCCGACCTGTCGACAATCCTGCCGGCACGATCCGCCGGCATCTGCATAATAGCTTGTTAACGATTTGATTGTTGACATATAACAGTTAGTATACGTTGATTGTCCGTGCAAAATTAGCTTTTTTAAGCGGGAACTGCAAATGTGTGAATTACGCCGGACGCATATTTAACATCCGCCCCCGAGATGTCGACATATAGGCGCCTACTTTCCGGGAATGGCTGGCGCCACTGCCGGTCATGACAATATGGCTGATTCGAGCTTCGAGAGATCCTCCTGCAGCCGCTTTTCAAGCGGCAGACGCTCCTCGATGTTGCGGCATGCGTAGAGCACCGTAGCGTGGGTTCTCGACAGGCGTGAACCGATTGCCTTCAGACCCATTTTGGCATGTTTTTTAGCCAGGAACATCACCATCTGGCGGGCATCGGATATCTCCCTGCGGCGCGACTTGGTAAACAGCTGGTCGGGCTCTATCTTATAGTAGGCGCTCACTTCCTGAGCTATCATTTCAAAATTGACCTGACGGCGATTGATCTTTACCGCATTGCCGAGCACCTTGCGGGCGAGGTCGACGGAGATCTCACAGCCGAGCACCGTTGCATGCGCTATGAGCGACACCATAATGCCTTCGAGCTCCCTTATGGAATCAGTGACATTGCCAGCTATGAAGTCGAGCACATCGTCGGGGATCACCAGACCGTCCTTCATGGCCTTGCGCTCGAGCACCTCGCGCCGCAGATTGTAGTCGGGCTTCTCGAGCTCGGCTGTCATACCCCACTTGAACCGGTCGAGCATGCGTTTCTCCATGCCTTCCATCATCGACGGACGTGTATCCGACGAGAGTATTATCTGCTTCTGATTGAGCTGAAGATGGTTGAATATATGGAAGAATGTGCCCTGAGTGCTCGTCTTGCCGATAAGATCCTGTATATCGTCGAGGATGAGCACGTCGATGCTCTGGTAGAAATTGATGAAGTCGTTGATGCGTCCGCTGCGCAGAGCCGTAGTATACTGGCTCTCGAAGAGGCGCGCCGTCACATACAGCACCCTCTGCTGCGGATTCAGCTCCTTGATGCGTATGCCGATGGCCTGTATCAGATGGGTCTTGCCGACGCCGGGCGATCCGAATATAAAGAGCGGGTTGAATGTCTTGCACTTCGGATCCGACGCGATGGCCTCGCCGATCGAACGCGCCACGCGGTTGCTCACTCCGATGCAATAGTTCTCGAACGTGTAGCGGGGATTAAGCTGAGCATCAATATCAGCCGGCTGGGGCTTCGGAGCAAAGGGGTTGGATGACGCTCCCGGAGCCGGAGCTACAGCCGTGGACGGATTGGAGCTCTCCATCGTGACGGCAGTGGACGGATCGTCGGATACTTGGTCGAAGTGGTAAAAAAGCTTCACCGATGGCCCGTAGACCTTATGAAGGGTCTTGCTGATAAGCTTGAAATAGCGCTCTTCAAGCTGTTCTACGAAGAATTGCGACGGCACTCTGATATTCAGGTTTCCGTCGGTGAAGCTGATCGAGGTGACCGGCCTGAACCAGGCCTCAAACTGCTCCTTGGGAAGATTGTCATGAAAAATCTCAAGACAATTATCCCACATCTGCGTATGATTCTGCTCCATTTTGTTGCGTTATGATTATTGATTAGAGGAGAGCGTGCGCTCTTTTACCGGATGCAAAATTGGGGCAAAAAAAAGACAAAAACAAAGGCGTTTTTATTTGCAAATCATAAGTATTTTTCAACTATACTGACTTTCAGTCCCTTACAGAGAGCATAAGCGCAATCTCCAGCCGTCGGCTTTCGAGCACAGCGTGCCTCCCTGACCGCCAACGAGTTACACTGACGCCTCTCCCAAAAAGAGCACCCGCCATCAACGCATGCCGGAAACGTTAACGGCGGCTTGTCAGCTAACGGGGAGAGCCGGCGCAAAGGCCGGCCCTCTTCAATCGTTATTTATAATCAGTCTGAATAAGCGATGACTGCTCCGACAACTGCCGCTACGCTTAAAGGAGTTTGATGCTGATATAGCGTTTAGGATGACGCTTGACGTCCTGAAGAAGCGAGTCAAGACTTCCTACAGCCGCATTGAGAGAGTTGTAGAGCGACGGATCATTAAGGAGCAGGCCCAGCGAAGAATCGCGGCTCTGGAGCTGTCCGGATATCTGGTTAAGACGCTCGGTGAGGCTCTGCACGTTGGCCATGGTAGAGTCAAGAGGCATCCTGCGGAGGGCAGCTGTAACCTCTGTGAGATCTGTACTGATCTGACGCACATTTGCCATAGTAGTCTGCGCATCCGAGGCTATGGCCGGCGTACGGGCCATTGTCGCCGACAGAGCCGACGTACTCCGCTCCAGATTGGCCATCACAGCGTCGAGCCTCTTCACGGCACCAAGCAGCGCCGGATCCGACACAATGGCTGTGACCGCTGTCAGGAGCGAGTCGATCTTTGGAAGAGCCGAGCTCACCGCGGGGAGAAGATCCTTGGTGACATTATCCATCAGTCCGGCCGCATTGGCTCCGATGAGTTTGTCGCCGACCTTGTGCATCTGGCTTTCGCGGCCCATCTTAAGCTCGATGGAAGAGGTTCCGAGCATATCGGTCACCAGCACCGCCTCCGTACCCACCGGAAGCTGCAGCTTGCGGTCAAGCGACAGCTCCACCCTTACATGCCCCGGATTATCATACTCGTAGTTTATCTCACGCACCAGCCCGACTTTATAGCCGTTGACAGTCACGGGAGCCGACTGTGCAAGTCCGGCCACATTGGTATATGATGCATAGTAATAGTTGGCAGCCTTGAACACATTGACACCCTTCAGGTAATCTATGCCGAAAAAGAGTATGAGAAGAGTGATCAACACGGTCAGACCGATCATCAGCTCCTTCTTTTGCATTGTTTTCATTGTAGGGAAGATTGTATTAAATCGTTATATGGTTGTGTTATTTAACTCTTTTGCCGTCGCATGTCTTGATGATGAACGCGTCAGAGAACTGCTTTTTCACTTTTTTCAGACGTTTTTGAGCGTCATCAAACGAATCATATGATCCTACCGTATATTTATAGACACGCCCCTCCTTATACATCTCCACATCAGTCATGCCCTTGTATTCCGATGATTTTTTGCCCAGCTGCTTCATGCCGGTCATGAACTGGATCTTGTATATGATGCGCCGTTCGGTTTTGTCAGCTGACTTCTCGCCATGGCTATCCGATGCCGTGGAGGTTTCTTCAGCGGTCATACTGTCGGCCGACGTCCCATCCTTGCCGGAATGGTCACCGGCTGCTGAACCGGCAGGAGTAGTCACCTCCATGACAGGAGGATCCACCGGGGTGAGCCGACGTTGCTGACGCGGCATTGTTTTCTTCTGGCGGTCGGGGGTCTCGCCTTTGAGAGTAGCCTTCTGATGATCGACCGAGAGCTTGTATTCACGGAAGCCGTTGAAGATCGCCTCGGCCATCTGCTGGCGTCCTTTGTCTGATGCCATATATTTCTCCTGAACGGGATTGCATATAAAATCAAGCTCTACCAGTACGGCCGGCATACTCGTCTTGAACAGCACCCAGAAATTGGCCTGCCGCACGCCCCTGTCACGGCGTCCGGCTGAAGCTATCAGTTCCTCCTGAATGGCCTGGGCTGCCGCTACGCTCTGCTCCACATGCTTGTTGCGGCTCATCTCGAATATGATGTAGGATTCGGTCGATGACGGATCGAAACCTTCGTAGACGGTAGTATAATCATCCTCAAGCTTCATGACGGAGTTTTCACGCATTGCCACCGCAAGGTTTTCCTCCGTGCGGCGGAAACCGAGAGTATATACCGACGCTCCGGCCACAGTCCGGTAATTGCGGGCTTTCTTGTCAATGGCATTGGTATGAATGGATATGAACAGGTCGCCTCCGGCCTTGTTGGCTATATCGGCGCGGCCCTGAAGCGTGACGAATCTGTCGTCATCGCGTGTATAGACCACTTTCACATCCTTGCAGTTGTCCTCCACAAGCTTCCCCAGTTTCTTTGCGACGGCGAGATTGATGTCCTTCTCGCGGGTTATGATGCCTGACGCACCATGATCGGTGCCACCGTGTCCGGCATCGATTACCAATATGAAATCTTCAGCCGAAGCCGTCAGCGACATTATCGCGACGGCCAGAGCGACCGATATAAAGCGGATTATTCCGTGCATATTTAGCGTCAATTGAATTATTCCGTTTCAGTTGCCGCACCCGGCAGTCGGGGGCGGCAACACCAATCAAAGCGCAAAGTTAGTAAATATCGGCCATTTTTGCCCATATTCACCTCAAAATCGGCTTCAGAAGCCAAAGTTACCTACTTTTTTGCGTAACTTTGGCCATATGAAACCGCTAATCATCCTACTGCTCTTGCCGCTGCTTGCCGCCGGATGCCGCCATACGCCGGCCGGCCGGGTGAGCGTGGAGAGACTCACGTCGGCCGACGCCCTTTATTCATCCCCCGGAGGCGCATCCTCCATGATGATCGCATTCGGTGCGGGCTACGACACGACTGAGTGGCGGACATTCGCCCGACAGTTCGGTCAATCCGAGGCCATGAGGGTATTCGGCCATAATGTCGACTCGATCATGCCCGATCTCTCGGCATTTACTGATGAAATCAATGAATTATACGACAATATCGCAGCCACGCTGCCCGCAGCGCAGCTGACACGCCGGATTTACGCCACCGTCATACCCTACTCGCAGTCGGTCATTATTCCTCCCGGGACAGACAGCGTTGTCATCATCGGGCTCAACCACTATCTCGGATCGGATTACGACGGCTACAGCTCGTTTGCGGCTTACCAGCGAGCCCGCAAGGAACCGTCACGGATGACCCGCGACATAGCCGAGGCAACAGTACGTGCCGCATATCCGTTTCAGGCGCCAGACTCGCCGACTCTCCTGCAACGTATGCTCTACGAGGGAGCGATTGCAACTGTTCTCGCACATCTTATGCCCGGCGACGCGGCCAAAGCCATAGGAATTCCCGAAGACGACTTCGACCGACTGAGCCGCTACGAGAAGGAGATATGGCAACGCATGGTAGGCTCCGACATGCTGTTCAACCGTTCGGTCCGCCTGGCCAACGCAATGCTCCGCGAAGGAGCTTCGGCCTCGGTGCTTGGCGAAAGGGCGCCGTCCCTTGCTGGTCGATTCATCGGATGGCGCATAGCCGAGGCATACCTCGACTCGCATCCTGACTCGGCCGCGGAAACGCTGCTGCGACCAGGCTACTACCTCGCGGATCAGACACTGCGCGAGACGAGATATGCGCCATAGCGCCCCATGTTAACCAAATTTAACAACAGCCCGAATCCCGCGCCACAAGCCATGTGCCGACCGATCGCGACACTCCGACACAGCTCGGGAATTGCATATCACGCAACAAATTCGTAACTTTGCGGTGTTTTAAGAAAGGTGGCAGGCGAAGAGTCGCCTGCAGATGACGCCGAAAATCGGCGGGGCAAGCTTTCTGACACGTCCACACCACACAAGTGAAACCGTGATGCCACCCTCCTTCAGGCAGCTTGCCTTATGTGTAACATTAAACCTGGACAATGAAGAAAACAATGAAAATCATTGTGCTCTTCGCCGTTCTTGTCATTTCAGTCTCCGCTTATTCCGAGCGTGTGTTTGAAGCCGCCGAAGGCTATAGCGCACCCTCGATGACCATCGAAAACAGCGACACGACGATGTCGCTTGCAGAGATGAAGGGATGCTATGTGATCGTCACATTCTGGTCGTCGGCCGACGCCGATTCCCGACTCAGGGCACGCCAGTATGACGAAGCATCAAAGCTGCTTCCGCAAGAACGATTTTGTCTCTTGTCGGTCAATTTCGACCGTAGCGAGCGCCTCTTTCGTGAGATAGTGCGTAGAGACAATCTTAGTGCGAAGAACCACATCCATGTCGACGGCAGCCAAGCCAACCGTATTATCAATGACTATCGGCTGTCCGAAGGATTCAAAACGCTTCTGATCAATCCCGAGGGACGGATCGTAGCAATGAATCCGAGCATCGAGACTCTGACAGAATTGAGTATCTGAAGCTGACAACGCTACAATCCGGAAGGAAGAAATTCCTCCCGGCTTTTTATTTATATACACTCACATATATTCATATACGGGCATTCTATTGCGCGACTGCAGAGGGCGCAAATTTCGGAACTGCGACAGCAAAAGTCCTACTATTTACGGAATGCCACCCAAAACCGACGACATTGATTTGGGCGATCCCACTGAAGAAAGTATCTTTGCATAAGATTATTCAATTCTTCCACAACTGTCCATCACATCCATCTGACGCACCGCCTGATCGCTCGCCGCGACTGGTTAAGTTTTGTTAAACTGCCGTCATCCGTGCAAGATTTGCGCTACCTGCCGATTTGACAGAGCAGAATAACCAAACAAATTTTACAGAATGAAAAAACACCTGTTCATGCCGGCCGCGGCCGCACTGCTATCACTTCCGATGATCCTGTCATCGTGCAGCGACAACGATGACACTCTTAATTTCGCCAGCCCCACCGCACTTGTGACCGTCTGCCCCAATGACGACGGCAGCTGGGTGATGCAGCTCGACGACGTCACCACGCTATTGCCGACCAACATGCCCGAAGCCCCTTTTGACGGCAAAGAGGTGCGTGCACTTGTCAACTATACCGAGACACCTTTGTATACCCGAACCAGAGATTCCGGAGAGGAGAAAACGACGATCAGCGTCGAGGTCAACTGGATCGACAGCATACGCACCAAACTCCCCGTAATGATAACGGACTTCAACGACACGCAGATCTTCGGCAACGACCCGATAGAAATTATCAACGACTGGGTCACTGTGGCCGAAGACGGTTACCTCACCCTTCGCGTACGCACCAAATGGAGCAACCCGCACTCTATCCACGCCATAAACCTGGTGACCGGCATCAACCCCGACGACCCCTTCGATATGGAGTTAAGACATGATGCCAAAGGCGATCTGTACGGTCAGCCCGGAGATGCGCTTGTAGCTTTCAACCTCAACGGCCTGCGGCACACCGACGGCGACAAGGTCAGGCTGAAAATCAGGTGGAGATCATTCACCGGTGAAAAAAACGCAGAATTCGACCTGCAGATGCGGCGACAGGCTACTGTCGACCCGACCGGCATATTGTATTCACGATCCGTCAGATAATCGCTTTCACCTGAAGCATCTGTCCGGAACCCGACACAGATATCAATATCAGCGCTAATAGCTAATGATGCCTGACGAACCCGACAATGAGATCCGACTTGTCAGTCTGTTGCGACAGGGTGATCCGGATGCCATGAGACAGCTATACACCACACACATACGCTATCTCACTGCCGTCTGCGCCCGCTATGTCGTCAACAGCGAGGATGTCAAGGATGTGCTTCAGGAGAGCTTCCTGAAGATTATGTCGGGGATCGCATCATTCAGCTACCGCGGCAAAGGATCCCTCAGAGGATGGCTCACGAAAGTGACCGTCAACGAGGCTCTGAAACATCTGCAACGCGACAACCGGATAGCCTTCGTCGGGATATCCGTGCCGGATCACGATCAGGCCGACACGGAGCCCGATGTCGACTCGATACCTTCGGCGGATCTGTTCCGAATGATCCGTGAACTCCCCGACGGATACCGCACAATCTTCAACCTTTATGTCATCGAGAATAAAAGCCACAGAGAGATCGCCGCTCTTCTTAACATCAAAGAAAGCACTTCAGCCTCGCAGCTCCATAGAGCCAAAGCACTGCTTGCCTCAAAAATAAGGCAATATCATAATCCTTTATCCACCAATATATAATCATCCTGATCAATATGAACGAAGACTGGCTGCATAAGATCCACGACAGGATGTCGGACTACGAAACCGACGCCCCCGACCGGCTGTGGGAAGCCATAGAAGAGAAGCTGGCTCCGGCGTCCGGCGGACAACGGCCGGCGCGTCGCCGGACGATATTGATCCGGGTAAGAAGAGGCATGGCGGCCGCAGCCATGCTTGCTTTGGCGATATCCCTGTGCTTTTATCTTCTCGACGGCAACAAGGAGACAGAGCTGCGACCGATTCTGTCAGCCCACGCACCGACAGCATCAGATCCTCGGCAGCACGATGTGCCGTCCGGCATTATCAGCAAACAGCTCGCATCCCTTCAGGCCCCGCAACCGACACCGACGGCAGTGACTTCAGCAAAGTATTCCGCCGAAGTCACCGAACAGGCCCAGGAGCCGGCTGACACTTCAGACTCCGGTCACAGCACCATGCCGACGGCCATCCCTGAGACCGATGGAAACGACAGCTTACCCCCGCACACCGCTGACCGGCCCCGCACCTCCTCACCGCTCCCTGTCAGAAGCGGTATCCCCGACAATCGGCGGAAGAACGGCCCATCATCCCGCAATCTCTCGATAGCCATGTTCAGTTCAGGCGCCACCGGCTCAATGTCGGCCCGACGTTCGCCGGCTTATCTCTCTGGCGCGCCCCTCGGAGCCGACTATGCCTCGTGGAAAGACACCCCAATGCTCGGACTGATGCTTTTTAATAAAGGCCGACGGCTCGATACAAAGGTCAGACACAACATTCCTGTCAGAGCCGGCATAACCGTCGACTACTCCATCAATAGGCGTATCTCCCTCGAAAGCGGCATCAGCTATGCCTATCTGTCGTCAGACATCACCGAAGGAAGCGACCACAACTACTATGAAGGGCGCCAGCGGCTGCATTACATCGGCATCCCGCTCAACGTCAAATACCGCATCATGTCGTGGGGACGCATCGGACTTTACGCCTCCGCAGGAGTATTGGCCGAAAAATGCGTGTCGGCGCGCATTGAGAAACATTTCATTTTCGACCACGTCCCTAACGGCACTACTGCCGAATCCCTGCCGGAACGGCCTATGCAATGGTCGGTCAATGTCGCCGCCGGCCTGCAGTGCCGCCTTGCAGGCACGGCCCGTCTGTTTGCAGAGCCGGGCGTCAGCTATTATTTTAACGACGGCACAAAAATACCGACCGTCTACAGCGACAAACCGTTAAATTTCAACCTAAATCTGGGCATCAGATTCACATTGGGAGAGTAGGCGGCAGAATAATCTCAGGACATCGTGCAAAATAGCGTCCCCTGGGGTTGACTGAACGGGAATTGTTTGCTATATTTGCACCATTATGAAAGGAATCGTACTCGCTGGCGGCAGCGGCACTCGCCTCTACCCCATTACCAAAGGAGTCAGCAAGCAGCTCCTCCCGGTCTATGACAAGCCTATGGTCTACTACCCCATATCGGCGCTGATGCTTGCAGGCATACGCGACATACTTGTCATCTCCACCCCCCAGGATCTCCCCGGATTCAAGCGTCTGTTAGGTGACGGAAGCGACTATGGCATCCATCTTGAATATGCCGAACAGCCGTCGCCCGACGGTCTGGCCCAGGCGTTCATCATCGGCCGCGATTTCATCGGCGACGACTCGGCATGCCTCGTTCTGGGCGACAACATATTCCACGGCGCCGGATTCTCACGCCTGCTGAAAGACGCTGTAGCCGACGCAGAGCGCGGAACAGCGACCGTATTCGGATACTGGGTCGACGATCCAGAACGTTACGGCGTAGCCGAATTCGACGAATCCGGCCGGTGCCTCTCCATCGAGGAGAAGCCCGAGCATCCCAAATCCAACTATGCCGTGGTAGGACTTTACTTTTACCCTAACAAAGTGGTCGATGTAGCGGCGTCCATCAAGCCATCGGCGCGCGGGGAGCTTGAGATAACATCAGTCAACCAGGAATTCCTACGCTCCGGCGACCTGCGCGTCCGCACACTTCCCCGCGGATTCGCGTGGCTCGATACCGGCACCCACGACAGCCTCGCCGAAGCATCGATCTATGTGGAGGTGCTCGAAAAACGCCAGGGACTTAAAATAGCATGTCTTGAAGGGATTGCATACCGGCAGGGATGGATCGGCCGCGAACGCATGGTCGAACTGGCCCGGCCGATGCTCAAAAACCAGTATGGCCGCTATCTCATGAAAGTGATCGACGAGCTCGACCGCACCGGCATGCAGAATCTTGACTAACCCTCACTGCCACCCACATGGAAATCATCACCACAACGATACCCGAAGTAGTAATACTCCGGCCCAGAGTATTTGATGACTCTCGCGGCTATTTTTTCGAAAGCTACTCGCGCCGCGACTTCAACACCCTTATTGGCCGCGACATAGAGTTCGTGCAGGACAACCAGAGCAAATCATCACGCGGAGTAATGCGCGGACTGCACTTCCAGAGGCCCCCTTTCACCCAGGCAAAACTCGTCAGATGCGTCGAAGGCGCCGTTCTTGATGTGGCGGTCGACATACGGCGCGGCTCCCCCACTTACGGCAAGCACGTGGCCGTTGAGCTGACCGCCGACAATCACCTGCAGTTTTTCGTGCCGCGCGGATTCGCCCATGGATTTGCAGTCCTGTCAGAGACAGCGGTCTTTCAGTACAAATGCGACAATTACTACGCCCCGCAGGCCGACGGAGGCATATCGCTCCTCGACCCGGAGCTTGACATCGACTGGCGCATTGATCCGTCGTCGGCTATTCTCTCCGACAAAGACACCCGTCATCCAATGCTCGGTCAGTTTGAATCGCCATTTGTTTACGGCGAATACTGACCGTATCGATTCATACCAATCAGATCTCCTGCCGGCGAAAGTAGCCGGGCAGGAGATCTTTTTTGCATCACTAAGGCGGCATTCGAATGTGACAGGCTTACAATATGCTTAAAAATCATGCTGAAAAAGATACTGTTTTTTCAGTTTTAGCAGAAAAGCCTTCAAGATTTCAAAAATAATGCATAACTTTGCTAACACTACTACACATAGTATATACATTTAGTATAGCACACAATCAGTGACATGAATAAGGTAAGAGCCGCTCTTGAAAAGGTGATGAGCGAAGACCTGTCGGAAATCTGGACCATACTCAACGCTGACGAAAAGCGCAAGATCACCGACAATTTCTCAATCCACCATTTCAAAAAGAATCAGATCATATATGCCGAAAACGAAGCGCCTGAATTTCTCTGGTGCCTCCTTAAAGGCAAAGCGAAGCTTTACAAGGATGGAGCGGGCAACCGGACTCAGATACTCCGCCTCATTCGCCCTGTGCAATATTTCGGCTACCGGGCATTTTTCGCTGAAGAGCCATACGTCTCGACTGCAGCGACCATAGAGCCGTCAATATTGGGATCCATACCGATGACGGTGGTCAAAGACCTCATCGACAACAATATACAGGTCGCATGGTTTTTCATCCGAGAGCTGTCTCACAACCTCGGGCGATCTGACACCAACATCGTCAATCTCACCCAGAAGCATCTTCGCGGACGCCTTGCTGAGGCTCTCATAGCACTGAAGGACAGCTACGGATATGAAGAGGACGGCACTACCATCAGGGTATACATGGGACGCCAGGATCTCGCCAATCTGTCGAATATGACCACAGCCAACGCCATCCGCACCCTGACTGACTTCGGCAATGAGAAGATCATCGTCGTGGACGGACGCACGATAAAGATAGTCGACGAGAAGACATTGCTGAAAATAAGCCGCTTCGGCTGACGTCACAATTTCGCCGCAGACCTCATTTATCCATATTGAACTAAAAGATCGCCGGGCACACGTGCTGATGTGTGTCCGGCGATCCTGTTCTATCGGTATTCAAGTCTACGGATTATTCTCCTATAGCGTCATACAGAGCCTTGACATCCTCGTTGTCGGGATCGATAGTCAGGTAATCCTGAAGATATGTCTTGGCCTTGGCCTTGTCAACATCGAAATAATAGATGCCGAGGATATAGTAGGCCGCACGATATGATGCCATCTGCGACTCACGGTTCTCGGGCTTTTCATTGAGCAGTTCGAGCATCTTCTCGTAGGCGGCGGCCACTTCTGCGTCGGGCTTGTCGTTGTTGCGGGCAAAGAGGAGCTCACCTTTCAGACGGTAGAGAGTAGCGTTGTTGGGGACACGCTCGATGGCCATGCCGTAATATTTAAGACCCTCGTCGGCGGCAGCCACGCGCTCCGGA
>CALHWU010000118.1 GCA_938039795.1 uncultured Muribaculaceae bacterium | reverse complement strand
CTCCCTTTCAAGATGTTGGACTCACTGATTTATAGTTTAGCGGACAGTAATAATTGACTATAAAATATCCGGCGGTGTGCTCCGTCCGTCAGATCCGACGGCAAAGCACACCGCCATTGTATTACGCCGTAGCAGTTTTTGCGTTTTTTGCCCGAATCGATCGAAAGTATTTTGTCAGACAACATATATTGCGTAAATTTGTCACTGCGCGACCATGCGCTAGATCAAACTCATCACATCATGAAACGACTCACACTTACCATTGCAGGCCTTATGGCCGTTATCGCAGCCTGGAGCGGATGCGCTCCCGACACTCCTGCCACGACCACCGACATCAACATGATTTATATCGGCAACAGCATCACTCAGGGCGCCATAATGAAAGAACCGGAGAAAAAATCTCCGCCCGCCAGATGCACTGAATTTCTTGCCCAGGCCGAAGGGATCGGCGATGTGGCGATGTTCAACGGTGGCGTGAGCGGCCGCACCACAGTCGATTTCCTGCCGGGCGACAATCCACTATTCGCCCGAGTAGTCGACGGAGCAGAGGGTCTGCGCCATAACAATCCTCAGGCCGCAACCGTATTCTCGATAATGCTCGGCACCAACGACAGCGCGAGCAAGGGGCCTAACGGATCGCCGGTATCCGATGCCGACTATACGCGCAACGTGGCTCTGATCATCGACTCACTGCAGGCCCGCTTTCCCGACGCCATATTCGTGCTGCACCGTCCGGTATGGTACAGCGACAACACCCACAACGGCGCAGTATATCTCGCCGAAGGGCAGCGGAGGCTTGACGGATACTATGCCTGTCTGCGGGAACTGGTCGGTAAATACAGCCAGAGCAATCCCGGACATGTATTCATGGGCGACACCGCCGCCTACGATCATTTCCGGCGCACCCACAAGGAGGAGATGTTTGCCGAGAACGGGTTTTCAGGCACATTCTATCTCCACCCCAATCCTGCCGGCGCCAAGGCGCTCGCACGCTACTGGGCCGATGCCATATTGCGCGCCGTGCACACCGTTCCCGGCAAATGACCCTCAGCGCTTCAGCACGCGTTCGAAGAAGTCGAGCTGTGGATAAATGGCACGTTCCCAATACTCGCCGTTGTGTTTGCCGGGCGATGTGAGGTAGACATGAGGAATGCGGCGTGCGTTGAGGGCGCTGTCGAGGTTGCAGTTGACTTTATAAAAGAAATCTTCCGTACCGCAATCGAATATTATGTCGATCTGTCCGGGGCGAAGCGAGTCGATAAGATTTTTCACAGTGTGGCTTTCCCAACGGTCGCAGTTGGCGGACTGTTCTCCCAGCAGATCTCGCATACCCCAGTTCTTGGGAAATGGCATGATATCTACTCCTCCGCTGCTTGCACCGGCGTGGGCGAACACGTCGCTATGGCGTATGGCGAGCCATAAAGCGCCGTGGCCTCCCATACTGAATCCTGTGATCGCACGGCTCTGCGGATCGGGGATAGTGCGGTAAATTGAATCAATAGCAGGTACAAGCTGTCTGATGAAGAAACTCTCCATCTGCATCCCCGGCTTGACCGGGCTGTCCCAGTACCAGCTGTTGAATCCCGACGGACATACTACAATCGCCTGATAGCGGGTGGCTATGCTGTCGATCGGCACGAGGCGTGGCCAGGTGCGATAGTCGCCGCCATGTCCGTTGAGCAGATAAATCACCGGATATCGTCGTGACTGATCAGTATTGTAGCGCTCCGGCACAGCTACAGTAAGCTTCATCGGGCGGTCGAGGAATACCGACCCTTCCACAGTGATGGTGTCAATGGCGGTGACAGCGTCGTAACCCTGATGGGCCGACGGCCTCATTGCAGTGAGTATCAGGGCAAAGCCCACAACGATCAGCATGAGCGATGATTTCAGAAGTATTTTCATTTTCAGTAACAGGTAATAGGTTATATATCTGCAAAAATATAAAACTTTTCGCAATCGGCAGATGTTGAAGTTAAAAAAAATAACAATCCGTTTCAACTATGACCGATAACAATTCAGCATCCGTATCAGCGGCGGCTTCATCAGCATCAGCAAGGTTGCGGCTCAAGAGCCGGAGCAGAGAGAAGAGCGTCATCACAGGTGTGTGCAACGCGATAGTGCTGTTGCTGTCGGTGGTGCTCATAGTGTGGATATCGCTCGACACATTCAACGATGTCGATTTTCTCAACAGCACCCCCTACATGACTTTCCAGCTGTGGGTGTGCGTGTTTTTCATCATTGATTTTTTCGTGGAGCTTGCTTTCGCTCCCGACCGATGGCGCTATGTCAGGCGTAGGATCGTGTTCCTGCTTCTTTCGGTGCCATACCTCAATATCATCAGTCTGCTTGACATCAGTCTGGGCGATACAGCTCTATATTTCGTGCGTTTCATACCTCTGGCCCGTGGCGCGCTGGCCATGTCGATTGTAATCGGGTATTTGTCATCCAACGCCATTTCGAGTCTATTCCTGTCGTATATCGTGATCATGGTGATGGTCACATATTTCTGCTCGCTGATTTTTTTCCAGGAGGAGTATGGAGTGAATCCGCAGGTCAACACTTACTGGACCGCCCTCTGGTGGGCTGCTATGAATGTGACGACCGTGGGCTGCGACATATCGCCGGTGACGGTTGTGGGGAAGGCGGTGTGTGTGGTGCTTCCGGTAGTGGGTATGGTGATATTCCCGCTGTTCACGGTTTATCTTACGGATTATGTAAGCCGTCAGGTACGTAAGGGACATGAAAGGGCCGACGGTCATTTTGATGCGGCCGACAGCGACAGTCA
>CALHWU010000117.1 GCA_938039795.1 uncultured Muribaculaceae bacterium | reverse complement strand
TCAACGGCAAGCTCACCGGCATGTCGATGCGCGTTCCGACTCTCGACGTATCTGTAGTTGACCTCACCGTCAACCTCGCCAAGCCCGCTACCTACGAGGAGATCTGCCAGGCCATGAAGGAGGCTTCGGAAGGCGAGCTCAAGGGTATTCTCGGCTACACTGAGGACGCTGTCGTTTCGAGCGACTTCCTCGGCTGCCCCCTCACCTCGATTTTCGACGCCAAGGCCGGTATCCAGCTGACTCCGACCTTCGTAAAGGTCGTTTCGTGGTACGACAACGAGATCGGCTACTCCAACAAGGTGCTCGACCTCATCGCACGCATGAAGAAAGTCAACGGCTAATACGTAGCTTACCGACTAATCAGGTACTATAATATGGGTCTGCCTTTCCGGACGACGGATTGGCAGACTCATTTTTTTGTATCGCCTGTCACATAATCAGCCTTCATACGGTCATATTATATGTAATGACACAGCAAGAGTTTGAAATAAGATCGCAGCAGTGCCGTCCGGTCATGTTCCGTATAGCCTACGCCATACTCGCCGACCGCGAGGAGGCCGCCGACGCAGTGCAGGACGCATTGCTTAAATTATGGTGCAGCCGCTCCGTGCTCGACACCGTAGGCAGCATCCCGTCTTATTTCAACATGGCTGTCCGTAATGCAGCTCTGGATATAGCGGGGCGGAGGCAGACGCCGGTTCAGGGTGTCGATACTGATAATAACGGGCATGCAGCACATTCGGTGTGTTCAGGCGCCGAGAGCATGACTGATGCTGCCATCGTCATGAAAGCTATCGATTCGCTCCCCGACAACAGCCGGCAGGTGATGCGACTGAGCGTCATGACCGGCATGTCGTCAAAAGAGATAGCTGACCTTATGGGACTGACCGATGCCAACGTGAGAGCCATACTGTCGCGTACACGTAAAAAACTTAAAGAACTGTTCACATGATGGAGACCAAGGATTATCTGTTGGAAAAATATTACGGTGGCGAGACTGACCGCAGGGAGGAGGATACGCTCCAGCGCATTCTGGCAACGGATAAGTCGCCTGACGGCCGTCTGATGCGTGCCTTGGGAGAAATATATGATATGGCTGCTCCTGACGAAATAAAGCCCGTCAGAAAGCAATTTTCGGGGTGGTCGGTATGGATTTCAGCGATAGCCGCTGCAATAGCTGTCATCGTGACTATAGGCGCATGGATCTTGCCCGGCAGCGATGTGGATCCTAAGATGGAAATCACGGCATCCGGCGGCGAGCAGGGCAGTGGAGCGCGTATAGTGACCGATCCCGACGAGGCCATGACCATATTCGCCGGAGCCATGGCGATGGCGCAGAACCGTATCGACGCGGCCAATGTGATTACTTTACAAGGTATCGAGAAAGTAGCCATGGCAATAGATGCCACGCTTGAATACCAGATATCAATAATTCCAAACATAAAATGATATGAAACGAATTCTTACCTACATTGTGATGTCGATAGTCATCGCAATGCCATGCATGGCAGAAGCCAATTCTTTCATCGAACAGTTGTCGAGTGATCCTAATGTCACTGTCACCTACATCTCCCAGGCAATGCTTGAGAGCAAGCGCTACAAGGATATGATGAATCGTCTGCCTATAGCCTCGAAAGATGCGCGTTTTGACGCGGTGCAGATCTACAATTGCCAGAGTCATGCATCATCAAGCCTCGCCAGGGATTACGTGGCCGCCTATGTCAAGGAAAAAACGGCTGAAAGCGAAAAGAGCAATGCCGAATATGGCAAAGTGGTGCAGGAAAAACCGCAGCTGCTCATGAAATCGTCGACAGGAAAGATCAGTACGCTTATTTATGGTTTCTATGGATTCAAAGACAAGCAGTATTTTGACCGTATAATAATATTGATGGCCGAAAACAATACAACTACTCTGATAGATATAAAAGGTTGGATTCCGATCTATTCGTTGATAATAGGCAACTGATTTTAGAGATACAGTCCATATTGGCAGGCGCTGTGCCGGATACCGGCATGGCGCCTCGTCATTATTATATGCAGGATTATAAAATTGTATACTGATTAATATATTTAATGCATATTTGCCGGAATAATATCAATGAATGCTCTTGAACCGTTTAATATGACCGGTGACCGATATTTTGACCGAAAAGTTGACCGATCAAGTGACCGGTAATCCCTATGTCAATTATTCATTGGAAAGGAATTAAAAACAATAATCATTATCCCGGATAAAGCATCGAATAATATAAGTTGAATTCAGTGTTGAATTTCGTACGCATTCTGTACGTATGTGGTGATTATTAATTAAATATATAGTATATTCATAGGTATGGTATTTATGTGAGTATTGATTATAAATATGTTAATTTGAACTTTTTTTGAACCCTTTTTTAATCCTTTTGAAATTCTATCGGTGTTTTGAAAATCTTTTAATTCTCTTTTAATCCTTTCAAATTCCTTTCGAACACTTTTCGAACACTTTTCGAACTCTTTTCGAACTCTTTTCGAATATGTATTGAGTCAGATTTATCAGTCAAAATTCAGCTCCGGATGGTTGGTCGTGTAAAACATTATTTAAGCTGACAATGGATGTATGGCTGATCCATTATTTATGAATGTACGGAATGATTCAGTGTAATACTAAATTTTAGTTTTTGTTTGAAAATAGTTTAGTCAACCTATATTTTATGATTCTATAACAAAGGATATTTATCTGTATTTAGCTACGGAATATTTGTTCAGAGGGATATATTATGGATATGTGCAAGACAGATTTGGTTATGTATGATATAAATATAACTATATAATAATAAGTTTATTATAATAATTTTCAGACAGAATGAAGATATATATAGGAGATATTTTGATAGTCTGACGAAACAATCAGTTTATTAGATCTTATTTATAATAATATGAATATTATCTGATACTAAAATTTTTTGAAAAGCAATATTCTCCACCATAATAAAACTACATCAGTCGGCAGGATTTTTTCCAAAGTTGACCCCTCTTTTGACCCCTTTTTGATCCCTCTTGAACTTTTTTGACCCCCTTTGAACTTTTTTTGACCCTCCTTTTGACCCCTGTATCTATCTTTTGATGTTTCCGCTGTAAAATATGCATGATTTATACTATGATATTAACGGGGCGGATAGTAATGACACTCCCCTATGTGAATATTTTGTATAGCCGGAAACGGCCATAGTGATACAATGTCGGGATAAAATGACATATTGATCCGTGTTGATCCGCCAGCTAAATTTGGAAGTTAGGATTGAAAAATGTAATTTTACGCTCAATAATATACATAACCCTTTAGAGCGATATGTCAAAAGTAATAATCATCGGCGCCGGCGGCGTCGGTACAGTAGTGGCCTACAAGTGCGCTCAGAATCCTGAGGTGTTCAGCGAGATCGTGCTCGCATCGCGCACCCTGTCGAAATGCCAGGCCATTGTGGACAAGATCGGGGCCAAAAACATGAAGGCCGATTCGGTCGATGCTGATTCGGTGGAGCAGCTCGTAGCGCTGTTCCGACGTCATAACCCCGACATGGTCATCAATGTGGCTCTCCCTTATCAGGATCTGACCATCATGGACGCATGCCTCGAATGCGGTGTCAACTACCTCGACACGGCCAACTATGAGCCGCGCGACGTAGCCCACTTCGAATATTCCTGGCAGTGGGCCTATCGCGAGAAGTTCGAGAAGGCCGGCCTGACAGCCATTCTCGGATGCGGTTTCGACCCGGGTGTGTCGGGCGTGTTCACGGCCTACGCAGCCAAGCATTATTTCAGC
>CALHWU010000116.1 GCA_938039795.1 uncultured Muribaculaceae bacterium | reverse complement strand
GCGTGTAGATCGCTTCGGCGCCCATCTGCGCGACGAACTTGTTGGGATCGCTGTCGTCGAGCATCTGGTTCTCGCGCGGGAGCTTGTCGAGGATATCGAAATATTCCTCCTCGCTGAGCAGGTCGAGCTGCTTCAGGGGCTCCGGCTTCTTGATGCTGTCGGCGCTCTCGCTCTTCTCGATATCGGCGGCGGCTCCGGGCTGTATCACCACGTAGCGCTCATAGTAGATCACCGAATCGAGTTTTTTCGAGGGGAGTCCCAGCAGATACCCTATCTTGTTGGGGAGCGAGCGGAAATACCAGATGTGTGCCACCGGCACCACGAGCTTGATGTGGCCCATGCGCTCGCGGCGCACTTTTTTCTCGGTCACCTCCACGCCGCAGCGGTCGCAGACGATACCCTTGTAACGGATGCGCTTGTATTTGCCGCAGTGGCACTCATAGTCCTTCACCGGGCCGAAGATGCGCTCGCAGAAGAGGCCGTCGCGCTCGGGCTTGTAGGTGCGGTAGTTGATGGTCTCGGGTTTCAGCACCTCGCCGCTCGATTTCTCAAGTATCTCCTCGGGCGAAGCGAGTCCGATGGATATCTTCGAGAAAACGGTCTTTATCTTGTTGTCTTTTCTAAAAGCCATTATGTTGATTTTGGATGAGAGTCGTTGGAATAATGCTTACTGCTCGAGATTGATGCTCAGACCCAGACCGCGCAGCTCGTGGAGCAGCACGTTGAGCGATTCGGGAATTCCTGCCGGCGGCATCGGATCACCCTTGACGATAGCCTCATAGGCTTTCGAGCGTCCGGTGACGTCGTCGCTCTTGATGGTCAGGATCTCCTGGAGCACATGGGATGCGCCGAATGCCTCCAGCGCCCACACCTCCATCTCACCGAAGCGCTGGCCGCCGAACTGGGCCTTGCCGCCCAGCGGCTGCTGCGTTATCAGCGAGTACGGGCCGATGCTGCGGGCATGCATCTTGTCCTCTACCATGTGGCCGAGTTTAAGCATGTAGATGACGCCCACGGTGGCCGGCTGGTCGAAGCGTTCGCCGGTGCCTCCGTCGTAGAGGTAGGTCTTGCCGTAGCGCGGCAGGCCGGCCTTGTCGGTCCATGCATTGAGGTCGTCGAGAGTGGCGCCGTCGAAGATCGGAGTGGCGAATTTCTCGCCGAGCTCGCGGCCTGCCCATCCGAGCACGGTCTCAAAGATCTGTCCGAGGTTCATTCGCGAAGGCACGCCCAGCGGGTTGAGCACGATATCCACCGGAGTTCCATCTGCCAGGAAAGGCATATCCTCCTGACGGACGATGCGGCTTACGATACCCTTGTTGCCGTGACGGCCGGCCATCTTGTCGCCCACGCTGATCTTGCGCTTCTTGGCCACATACACCTTGGCCATCTGCATGATGCCCGAGGGAAGCTCGTCGCCTATCGAGATATCGAACTTCTTGCGGCGAAGCTCGGCGTCGATCTCCTTCGACTTGCGCAGATAGTTGACGATCGTGGCGCGGATTAGGTCATTTGTGTGGTCGTCGGCTGTCCACTTGCTGAGATTGATCGTATCGTAGTCGATATCGCGGAGCCTGGCGGCCGTGAACTTGTCGCCCTTCTGTATGATCTCCGAGCCGAGGAAGTCCTTCACTCCCTCCGACGTCTTGCCGTCGGCGAGCTTAATGAGCTTGCTTACCAGAAGCTCCTTGAGCTCGGTCTGCTTGCCTTCATACTCTTCGTCGAGTTTGGGCAGCTGGGCGTTGGCGCTCTTGCTGCGGCGCTGTTTGGCGGCGCGGCTGAAGAGGTTGGTGCCGATCACCACGCCCTTGAGCGACGGAGTGGCCTTGAGCGAGGCATCCTTCACGTCGCCGGCTTTCTCGCCGAAGATGGCGCGGAGCAGTTTCTCCTCCGGAGTGGGGTCGCTCTCGCCCTTCGGGGTGATCTTGCCTATCATGATGTCGCCGGGACCTACATGGGCGCCCACGCGGATTATGCCGCGGTCGTCGAGATCCTTGGTGGCGTCCTCGCTGACATTGGGAATGTCGGAAGTCAGTTCCTCCACGCCGCGCTTTGTTTCGCGCACTTCGAGCGAGAACTCGTCGACATGCACTGAAGTAAGGATATCCTCCTTCACCACACGCTCGTTGAGCACGATGGCATCCTCATAGTTGTAACCTTTCCAGGGCATGAACGCCACCTTCAGGTTTCGTCCGAGAGCGAGCTCGCCGTTTTCGGTCGAATAGCCCTCAGTCAGGATCATGCCTTTGCTTACACGCTGGCCCTTCTCGCATATCGGACGCAGGTCAATGGTGGTGTTCTGGTTGGTTTTGCGGAATTTAGGTATGTGATACTCCTTTACGGCGCTGTCGAATGCCACGAACTCCTCCTCCTCGGTACGGTCGTAGCGGATACGGATCACCGTGGCGTCGACAAACTCTATCGTGCCGTCGCCCTCGGCCATGATCTGGGTGCGCGAGTCGCGGATCAGCTGGCCCTCCAGACCGGTGCCCACGATCGGGCTCTCGCTGCGCAGCAGCGGCACGGCCTGGCGCATCATGTTCGATCCCATCAGCGCGCGGTTGGCGTCATCGTGCTCCAGGAAGGGGATAAGAGCGGCTGCGATCGAAGCGATCTGTGTGGGCGACACGTCCATCAGCTCCACGTCGGTCGGGGGCACGATGGGGAAGTCGGCGTCGAGACGAGCCTTAACGCGGTCGCGCACGAAGGTGCCGTCATCGTTGAGCGGAGCGTTGCCCTGCGCGATCACCTTGCCCTCCTCCACCTCGGCAGTCAGATATACGATATCGTCGTTGTTGAGATCCACCTTTGAGTTTTCCACCTTGCGGTAGGGCGTCTCGATAAATCCGAGATCATTGATCTTGGCATAGATGCAGAGCGAGGAGATAAGGCCGATGTTGGGGCCTTCAGGAGTCTCAATCGGGCAGAGACGGCCGTAGTGGGTATAATGCACGTCGCGCACCTCGAATCCGGCGCGCTCACGCGACAGACC
>CALHWU010000115.1 GCA_938039795.1 uncultured Muribaculaceae bacterium | reverse complement strand
GTCAAATCCAATCTCGCATCTTCATTCCCCGAGAAAACCGACCGCGAGCGCGCCCGCATTGCGCGCCGGTTCTACCGCAACTTCACCGACAGTTTTGTCGAGACAATAAAACTGCTGCATATCTCCGACGACGAGATACGTCGGCGCATGACTTTCGAGGGCACCGATATATCTGACCGCTATCTGGCCCAGGGACGCCCCGTAGTGGCCTATTTCTCTCACTGCGGCAACTGGGAGTGGGCCCCATCGCTGACTCTCTGGAGTCGCCTGCGGGGCAATGATAAGGTGACTTTCTGTCAGATCTACCGCCCGCTCCGCAACGAGTGGATGAACAGTCTGATGTTGCTGATACGCAGCCGTTTCGGCTCTGTGTCGCTCCCGAAACGCACGGCTTTTCTCGATCTGCTCCGCTACCGCAAACAGAGCGTAGCAACCATGACCGGCTTCATGAGCGACCAGAAGCCAAGTCATGGAGATCCGACGCTTCCGCTTATGTTCCTGCGTCGGCCTACCGCCATGATCACCGGCACAGAGACGCTCGCCCGCAAACTGAAGACCGGAGTGATCTATTTCGATCTCAGCCACATCAGCCGGGGGCATTACCGCCTGACGCTCCGGCCGATAGCCGAAGATGCGTCGCTGACATCCCCGATGGAGATCACACGACGTTATACCGAACTACTGCAGCAGTCGATCGACCGCGATCCGGCCGACTGGCTCTGGACCCACAAGAGATGGAAAAAACCGGTGGAATTGCCTGTTGAAGAGATTTTCAGTCATGAGCAACCTGCAAGATAAAGCATCGACAGCAGTCGTGATCCTCAACTGGAACGGCAGCGCTCTGTTGAGACGTTTCCTCCCGTCGGTTGTCGCCAATACACCGCGATCCGTAGCCCGGGTCATAGTGGCCGACAACGGCTCGACCGATGAATCGCTCTCGCTGCTTTACAGCGACTTTCCCGAAGTCGAGGTGATGAAAATGGACCGCAACTACGGGTTCGCCGAAGGCTACAACAGAGCCATAGGAGCAATTGAAGCCACATATATCGTTCTGCTCAATTCCGACGTATCCACCCCTGCCGGATGGCTGCAGCCTCTTATAGCCTTTATGCGATCCCATCCCGATGCTGGAGCCTGCCAGCCGAAAATTCTGTCGGCCTACGACCACGAAAAATTCGAATACGCAGGAGCCGCGGGTGGCTTCCTCGACCGCAACGGCTATCCTTACTGCCGTGGAAGGGTGTTCACGTCAATTGAATCTGACAGGGGCCAATACGACGATATCGCAGAGGTGATGTGGGCGTCGGGAGCCTCTCTGATGGTACGCCGTGAAGTATATCTCTCGGCCGGAGGCCTCGATCCGGCGTTTTTCGCCCACATGGAAGAGATTGATCTCTGCTGGCGTATGAGGCTTGCAGGCTGGAAAGTCTATGCAGTGGGTACTTCAGCCGTATATCATCTCGGCGGAGGCAGTCTTCCCGCTTCCGATCCCCGGAAGACATACCTTAATTTCCGCAACAATCTGCTGATGCTTCACCGCAATCTGCCCGACCGAGTGCGCTCCCGGCGTCTGTTTATACGCCGTCTGCTCGACACCGTGGCCTGGATAAAATCCGCTGCGACCATGCATTGGGGCGACGCTTGCGCCATATTGCGCGCACATCGCGACTATAGGAAAATGAATCGTGATCTCACGATGATCAACACCGATGGCCCCGATCTGATCCGGTCGCTGCCTGAAGGCAGAAAAAATGTGCTCACCGCGTATTATATACACGGCAAGCACACTTTCAGAAGTATTCAATCCTAAACAATAACAAGCTTACAGAGAGTCACAGATTCTCTGCTGACTCGCAGCCGCCCGATCTATCCAGCTGCAGCCGCCGCAGGGTTGCAGTCTGTCGAGTCGTTTTGCATCGCTTCCTGATGGGCATCGTATTCGCCGAGAGTCTGTCGGAAAGTCTCCACTATATCCGAAGGATTTATTGATTGCCCGAGCGAACCGCTTTCGGCCGACATCTTCTGCCATAATGCTGTGGCTTCTCCAGCATTCTTATCCATAGCTGCATCGTAGCAGTCGACAGCCCTTCGCATCGACTGTTCGGTAGCGCTCTGGTCACCGGTTGTCGCCCCGACAAATGCCAGAGTGATATAGCTGAGCGTGAGATCACCAAGAGTCTTGACTGAACATTCGGGGAGCCTGTCGTAGAGGTTGTCGCAAAGATTAGTCACCTTTTCGAAATCCTGACGGCTGATAGCATCAGTGATTTCCTGACACTCCTTTTCCTGATCCTTAGCGCAGGATACTCCAAGAAACATCATGCCTGCGGAAGCTATCCATACCAAGATGTGTTTTATCATAATTATTTGTATTTATATTATCGTATCGTTTCAATAATATAAATGCTTGTAAGGTCATTTTGTTTAATAAATCTAAAAAAAAACATTGAGGCCTGCAGTTGATCAGTTGTCAAGGTTTCTCCTTCGCAGCAGAGCTTCAAGATAATAATAGTCGGCATAATTCAGCGGCACATCGATCTCGCTGTTATGCGGGATGCTCCCTACGCTGTGCATCAGTATGAATCTGCCGTTCTCACCTGGCTTCGCGGTATATTCGTCAGAAGCGAGCGACTTCATTATTCTATCGGCGAGATCGCGGCAACCTTGTGGATCGGGCACTGGATAGCCACACAATTCATAAAGCGAAGAAGCCAGCACTGCTGCTGAAGAAACGTCGCGGGGCTCATCAAATTATTCATCCCGGTAAATAAACCAAGGTGCTGTGTCAAAATTTGACATTTTGACACAGCACCCATAATCTTTCAGTAAACTGTGACTGTTTAGCCGGATCAGTTGTTTTCGGGACGGAGAGAGCGTACGGTCACAGCAGCCTGCCACATCTCGCTCTCGCGGAGATCCTTGAGTTCTTTCTCAAGCTTCTCGCGATAGTCGGGCTTGGAGTTGGAATCGATTGAGATCTGAGCCTCGTTGCCGCTCTTCACGCTCTCATACAGGCGCTGAACCACAGGCTTGATGGCGTCATGGAACGGGCCCATCCAGTCAAGCGCGCCGCGCTGCGCCGTTGTGGAGCAGTTGGCATACATCCAGTCCATGCCGTTCTTTGCGAAGAGGGGCATAAGGCTCTGTGTCAGCTCCTCGACGGTCTCGTTGAAGGCTTCAGAGGGAGTGTGGCCGTTTTCGCGGAGCACCTCATACTGTGCGAGAAGCAGACCCTGTATGGCGCCCATCAGCGAGCCGCGCTCACCGGTGAGGTCGGAAGTGGCCTCACGCTGGAAAGTGGTCTCAAACAGGTAGCCCGAACCGATGCCTATGCCGAGAGCGAGCGTACGATCAAGGGCGTGGCCGGTATAGTCCTGATATATAGCGAAGCTGGAGTTGAGTCCGCGGCCTTCGAGGAACATCGTGCGGAGCGACGTGCCGGAGCCTTTTGGAGCTACCATGATCACGTCGATGTCATTGGGGGGAACCACACCGGTGCGGTCATTCCAGGTGATTGCAAAGCCGTGGGAGAAATACAATGCTTTGCCGGCCGTCATATACTGCTTGATCTTGGGCCACACCGACATGACGGCGGCATCACTGAGCAGGCACATGATGATGGTGCCCTTCTGGCATGCCTCCTCGATGGAGAAGAGTGTCTGGCCGGGAACCCATCCGTCGGCGACTGCCTTCTCATAGGTTTTGCCCTGCCGCTGACCTACGATGACGTTAAAACCGTTGTCGCGGAGATTCATGCTCTGTCCCGGGCCCTGCACACCATAGCCGATCACGGCGATCGTCTCGTTCTTAAGTATCTCGCGGGCCTTTTCCAGAGGGAATTCCTCGCGTGTTACGACGGTCTCTTCAACACCGCCGAAATTCAATTTTGCCATATCTTATGTTTTAATGATATTTTTATATGTTTCAGATGCAAAGTTATTACAAATTATCGCAATTCCGGCACATTTTGATTGTTATTTATTATTTCAGGAGACTTTTTCGGTCTCCGTAGCCGGTCTAAGACTGTGGCGGACGGCACAAAGCTGCGACCCGTCGGCAAGCTCCACGCTCGTCAGGTAATCAATACCCTCGCCCGCAACCGGAGCAGTCCTCACGACCGCCGCTTCTCCCCATCGGGCTTCATGACGGAACGCAATCTCGAAGCGCCGCGTGACTGCCCTGTCGTAAAGATCGAGCGGCAGAGCGTCGATCGCAAGCTCTACATAGCGCGTCGTGGTGACGTGGCGGTTGAAGTCTATATCTGAAGCGCGGAACGTCACGGAGTATTCCGTCGCATCGCCGGCCTCCGGAGCCGGGATACGCCCCTGAGGCTGTATGGGGCAACGCCGGCTGCTGACAGTACTCTCCAGATGCGCAATACCTGAAAGATCGGCCGGACGGCGCGAAGCGATATTTATAGCCACCCATACGGTGCGCACATGTCCTATCGTAGCGCCGGAAGCCCGGATCTCGAAATTACGTTCGGAAAAATGGCGGTTGAACCCTTCTATCCACGTGGTGAGACTGTAATCCTCATGAATGCGCGGCAGACGGTCAATCTCTATTGTGAGACGGCTCAGCACCCATGAATTACCATCCTGAATAAGTCGGGAATAACCTACTCCGAGAGCATTGGCATGGTCAGTGGCCACCTGTATGACGTCGGCCACGAGGGTGGCGAGAGACAGAGTGCCCTGCGCCGAAGCGCCGGCTGCCGTCATCGAAAAACCGACTGTAAGCTCGGTCGACAACTCCATTGTCTCGCTCATATCTCGTTGACGCGCATACGCCGCTCCTCCTGCTCGCGGAGGAAACGGTCGACATGTTCTACAGGCGATTTTGTGATAGCGACCCTTCCCGAGCGCACGAACTGACGGATATCGTAGCGTTTCAGTTCCTCGAAGAGCGCCTCCGTCTCGTCGCTGTGGCCTGTTTTCTCTATTATCGTATTGTCGCGGGTAATTTCGAGAATACGCGCCCCGTGGCATCGTATGATCTCCTCAAGATGCTCCTCGTCGAGCAGTCGGGCTGTCGGCACCTTGTAAAGCGCCACCTCCTGATAGACGAGATCATCGTCGGTATAAAGGAATGCGCGCAGAACGTCAATGCGTCGCTCGATCTGCTTGACGATCTTGTCCATGGTCGGACGGTCGCTGTAGCAGGTAAATGTGACCTTGCTCACATCGGGTATGGAGCAACGGCTGGCGCTGATGCTCTCCATATTGATGCAACGGCGGGTGAGAATGATCGAAAGCTGGTTCATCAGTCCTACGTGGTTCTCGGCAAAGACAGCCACGGTGAATAGCGTTTTTTCTTCCATAGTCATGAATGGCTTCTGTTTCTTGTGGAAATATCACTGGTTATCTTCGTCGGTGTAAACCGTATGCTCGTCAAGCAATATGTAGTCGACAGCCTCTCCACCCGGAGTCATCGGGAACACCATGTCGCGCTCGTCGACCCTCACGTTGAGCAGATAAGGGCCGGGCCAATCCATCATGCGGCGGATCGCCGGCTCAAGCTCGTCGCGACGCCCTACATTCTCCGCCTCAATGCCATAAGCGCGGGCTATGGCTATGAAATCGGGATTGACCATAGGGGTCTGGGAAAAACGGTTGTCATAGAACATGGCCTGCCACTGACGCACGTTGCCCAGATAATCATTATTGAGAATAATCATCTTAACAGCTGTGCCATACTGCATTATTGTGCCCAGTTCCTGCATTGTCATCTGGAACCCGCCATCGCCGCAGAATATGCATACCGGCCTTTCAGGGGCAGCCATCTTGGCGCCTATGGCTGCCGGGAGTCCGAATCCCATCGTGCCGAGACCGCCAGAGGTGATGATGCTGCGTGGCTTGCAATAATTGAAATAACGGGCCGAAAGCAGCTGATTCTGGCCCACATCGGTGACGAGCACTCCGTCAGGGCCTGCTGTCTCCGAGACTTTGCGCGCTACTTCGCCCATGCAGAGAGGGCCATCGGCAGGCGCGCCGTCGCCCAGCGCCAGACGCCCCACCTGCTCATACTCGATGTGTTCGCAGCGGTCGAACGAGGCGAGCCATTTGTCATGACGCTTGGGCCGGATCATGGGCAGCAATCCTTCAAGCGCATGACGGGCATCGCCATGAATAGTGGCGACAGCCGGGATGTTCTTGTTGAATTCTGATGCGTCTATGTCGATATGCACTATGCGGGCCTGAGGGGCATAACCCTTCACATCGCCGGTCACACGATCGTCAAACCTCATGCCGACGGCTATTATGACGTCGGCATGATTGGTGTTCCAATTGGGACCGATATTGCCGTGCATGCCTACGAGTCCCTTGTTCAACCTATGGGAAGTAGGTATAGTGGAGAGCCCGAGCAAAGTGGTGGCCACAGGGATATCGGCCTTTTCCGCAAGATCCTGCAGCGCTTTCTCGGCGCCGGAGATCATCACTCCATGACCCGACAGTATCATGGGACGCTCGGCAGCGTTGATGATGTCAGCCGCACGCCGAAGATCTGCTTCAGGTATATCGGGCATCGGGATGTATGACCTGATATAATTGCACTTGTGATATGGCTGGTCGTCGACCATATCGATCTGCGCGTTCTTGGCGATGTCTATCACCACCGGACCCGGACGACCGGTATTGGCTATATGGAACGCACGCGCTACAACTGAAGGGATATCCTCCGCCCTGCGCACCTGTATGGCCCATTTGGTGATAGGCTGGGTGATGCCCACCACGTCGGTTTCCTGAAATGCATCCGATCCGAGCAGCGACGCATATACCTGTCCGGTAATAACCACCAGAGGAGTGGAATCCATCATGGCGTCGCTGAGTCCGGTCATGACGTTGGTTGCTGCCGGCCCTGAAGTGACGATGACCACGCCTGTGCGTCCCGACACCCTCGCATATCCCTGGGCAGCATGGATGGCTCCCTGCTCATGCCTCACGAGCACGTGCGTCAGGCTGTCGGTATAGTCGTAAAGTTTGTCATAGACCGGTATTATGGCTCCGCCGGGATAACCGAACACGCGGTCGACGCCCTCGGCTATGAGCGATTTTATGAGCGCCTCGGCGCCTGTGATTTTATTTTCCATATTCAGTCGATTTGTCTTACTCCTCCCTTGTCGGCCGATGTGACAGCTGCCGCATATGCTTTAAGGGCTTTGGATATATGGCGGTCGCGACCTCGGGGAGTGAAAGCCTCCTTGCCATGGCTCTCTTCCTGTCGCCTGCGCTCTTCAAGTTCCTGATCCGACAGCTCCACAGCTATGGTGCGGGCCGGGATGTCGATGGTGATGATATCTCCGTCGCGCACCAGACCGATAGCGCCTCCGGCCGCCGCCTCGGGCGAAACATGCCCGATCGAAAGTCCGGATGTGCCTCCCGAAAAACGTCCGTCGGTGACGAGTGCGCAAAGCTTGCCGAGATGCTTGCTCTTGATATAGCTCGTCGGGTAAAGCATCTCCTGCATTCCCGGGCCACCCTTGGGGCCTTCGTAGACGATGACCACCACGTCGCCGGCTTTCACCTGATCACGAAGGATCCCTTCGACAGCCTCTTCCTGGGAATGGAACACCTTTGCGGGCCCGCTGAAACGGAATATGCTCTCGTCCACTCCCGCCGTCTTGACCACGCAGCCGTCGGGGGCCAGGTTGCCGCGCAGCACGGCGAGGCCGCCTTCGTGAATCTCCGGGTGGTTGATGTCGTGGATGGCGCCGTTGGCGCGGTCACGGTCGAGCGAATCGAACAGGGTGGTGTGGGTCCACGGCTCCGGGGAGATGATGTGGCCAGGAGCGGCCTTGTACATCTGCTGGGCTTCCTCGGTGCAGGTCGGGCGCATGATGTCCCAATCGGCCAGCTTGGCTTCCAGCGTCGGATAGTCGATGGAGTGCACGTTGGTGTGCAGCTTGCCGGCGCGGTCGAGCTCGCCGA
>CALHWU010000114.1 GCA_938039795.1 uncultured Muribaculaceae bacterium | reverse complement strand
GCAGCGCACGGTCTTGTCGTCCCCGGCGTCGGCGGAATCGTACTGCGCGGACAGCTCTACATCCAGCAGCGTCCGGCGGCGCAGCAGCAGGCCGACGATCAGCCCGCACAGGCTCCGCAGCCCGAGGTGCAGCGCGCCATGCCTGAGACACACCGTCAGGCCAACAACTACCGCGAAAGCCGCGGCGGACTGCCCGGAGAGGCTGAGCAGCGCGCGGCCGCATCGGCCCAGCAGGGCGAGCAGCAGCGGCCTATGCCAGTGAAAGCCGCCCCGAAGATCGGACGCAACGACCCGTGCCCCTGCGGCAGCGGCAAGAAATACAAAAACTGCCACGGCCGCGGCCTCTGACAATCAACCGACCGCAAACAAGCAACAATAATATTTTCATAACACGATATGAACTCACTCAGCAACAAGCCCAAGCTCCTATGGCTCGCCATAGGGCTTGTGGCCCTCCTGGTGATAGCTGTGGTGGTCAGCCTGTTTCAGGTGACATCGCTTAAGCTTGAAGTCAACCAGCAGAAAGCAGAAAACGAGCAGCTGCAGCTCACCAACGACCAGCTACAGCTTGCCAACGAATACGAAGCGATCAATTCACAGTTCGCCCAGTATGAGAATCAGGCCACGCAGATGGCCGGAGACACCATTCTGGCCAAATATACGGCAGCAAAGAACAAAGTGGAACAGCTGCTTCAGGAACTCAATTCAGAGAAAGTAAAGAGCCAGAAACGCATCTCGCAGCTGCAGAACGAGATCTCGACCCTGCGCGGACTGCTACGCCATTATATAGCCCAGGTGGATTCTCTCGGCAAGGAAAATGCCGGTCTGCGCGCAGAGAATGAGGAGATACGCAATGAAAACCGTACGCTTTCCAACCGCGTGCAGGAGGTCTCGCGCAAAAACGAGACTCTCAGCGAGCGCATGACTCTCGCGGAGAAACTCAACGTCACCGGCGTGAGCCTCACTCCGCTGAAGAAGAACGGCAAGCAGGAGAAGAAGATCACCAAGGCAAAACAGTTGATGGTGACATTCACCATACCTCAGAACAATTCCACTCCGGTGGGACAGAAAACGATCTATCTCCGTATCACTTCGCCCGAGGGAACTCTTCTGGGCAACGCAGGAACATTTGACTTCGAAGGATCCGACGTGGCCTGCACGGCGAAGAAACAGATCGAATATGCCGGAGAGGAGATACCGGGAGTCACCATCTACTGGGACATCAATACGGCCCTTTCTGCCGGGGAATACACTGTGGAACTATTTGCCGACAATTATCGCCTGGCATCGCGCCGGTTCACTTTCAGCAAATGATCGGACTGCTGCAGCAATTCTACGATGCGGTAAATACCGTCGAAGTCACAGCGACGTCGGCTGTATTCAAGCTGTGCGTCAGCCTGCTGCTTGGCAGCTGCGTCGGGATGGAGCGCAAGCGCAAGGGACAGATCGCCGGCATACGCACGTTTGCCCTTATATCTATGGGGGCTACCCTGGCCATGCTTCTGTCGATCTATGTGCCGCAGATTTATACCGGCCTGAAGAATGGAGATCCGGGCCGTATAGCGGCGCAGGTGATCACAGGCATAGGTTTCCTCGGCGCCGGCGCAATCATACAGATGAAGGGATCGGTGCGCGGACTGACCACCGCCGCCGGCATATGGATGGTGGCCACGATAGGCATGGCCGTCGGCGTGGGGATGTATCTTGTATCGGTTGTGGCCACCGGCCTGATGCTCGTCATCCTCGTGCTGCTCGAACAACTTGAGCACCGTATACACGTCGGCTGGGAAACACGTATAATACGTATCCGGATAGGAGATATCGTAAAAGATATCGACGCCTACCGTCATTGTCTCTCGGAGTTCAACATCAATCTCACCAATGTGTTTGTGGAGTATGATTTTGAAGCTCCGTGCACTCGGCTCAACCTGGTGGTGCTCGCCAAAAACACCACCGATTTCGTCAAAGTGTTCGGGAGTCTGCGGCAGCTCAATCCCACCCAGGGCATATCGCTCGCCAATCAAGTGACAATATGATTTTAGCCGCCGTAGCCTCCGAAGCGCTCCCTATCGAAAGCCTGATCCGCGATCTGGCTTTCATCCTTATACTCGGCGCCGTGGTGACGGTGCTGTTCAAGTGGATGAAACAGCCGGTGGTGCTCGGCTATATCGTGGCGGGCTTTCTGGCCAGCCCGCATTTCGAGTATCTGCCGTCGGTGACCACCGACAGCAATATCGAGTTCTGGGCCCAGATCGGCATAGTGGTGCTGTTGTTCTCGCTCGGACTCGAATTCAGCTTCAAGAAACTTGTCAACGCCGGCGGATCGGCCGTAGTGACCGCACTGATCATAGTGATCGGAATGATGTGCTGCGGCTTCATCATCGGCCATGTGCTCGGCTTTTCGGCCATCAACTGCCTATTCCTCGGGGGGATGCTCTCCATGTCGTCGACCACGATCATCATCAAGGCATTCAACGATCTCGGTCTTCAGCACAAGAAATTCGCTTCGCTGGTGTTCGCCGTCCTTATCGTAGAGGATCTGTTCGCCGTTGTGATGATGGTATTGCTTTCGTCAATCGCGGTCAACTCCACCGTAAAGGGCGGAGAGATGCTCTTCAGCGTGATGAAGCTGGTGTTTTTCCTGATCATGTGGTTCGCCACCGGAGTGTTCGTGCTGCCGTCGCTGCTCAATCTAATCCGGCGCTACCTGAATTCAGAAACCCTGCTGATCGTGTCGATGGGGCTTTGTCTCGGCATGGCAGTCTTCTCGGTCTACTGCGGATTCTCGCTGGCACTGGGCGCGTTCGTAATGGGGTCGATCCTTGCTGGTACAAGCTTCGCCGAACGGATAGAGCGTGTGGTTTCGCCGGTCAAGGACCTCTTCGGCTCAGTGTTTTTCATATCCGTCGGCATGATGGTCGATCCGCATATCATAGCCCAGTACTGGGCGCCGATCCTGGTGCTGTCAGGCGTGGTGATCGTCGGCATGATACTGTTCGGCACATTCGGAATGCTCGTCACCGGCCAGAATCTCAAGGTAGCCATCGAGGCCGGCTTCTCGCTGACGCAGATAGGTGAATTCGCCTTCATCATCGCCACTCTGGGCATGAGTCTGGGAGTGCTCGATCCGACGATCTATCCCATAGTGGTGGCCGTGTCGGTACTGACCACATTCACCACTCCCTATTTCATACGCATGGCCGATCCGGTCTACGACATAATCCGCCGTCTGCTCCCCCGCCGCCTCCACTTCCTTATCGACCGGTATACGGAGAGCGCGGCAGCCGAGAGCGAGACCGGTCGGCTGTGGCGCACCGTCATACAGCGCTATCTGTGGAGAGTGATGCTCTACTCCGCCGTGCTTGTGGCGATGGCGCTGATCTCGCAGAAATGGCTGCTGCCATGGCTCACCGGGTTCAGCGAGGCCTGGGGACGGCTGCTGTGCGCACTGCTGACGCTGGCCGCCATGACACCGTTCCTGATCGCACTGTCGTTTCCGGCCTCCAAGCGGACCGAACGTCAGCGCCTCATAGAGGCCAACGCACGCTTCGACGTGCCGCTGGTAGTGATGACGTTCTTCCGTCTGCTCATCGGTCTGGCCATAATAATCTACACTCTGTCGGTGACATTCTCCGTGGCGGTAGGATTCATATTCGGCATATTCATATTCATCTTGCTGGTGTTCGGCTTCTCGCGCAACGTGCGCCGGCGCATGCGCGGCATCGAGTCGCGGTTTATCGACAACCTCAACGAGCGCGAACTGCGGCGCAGCGGCCGCCGCAACAATGTGGTGGGAAATCTGCACATGGCCTATATGACCGTCGGCTACGACTGTCGGCGAACGCCTGCTGGACTCCGATCTCAGGCGCAAGTATGGCGTCAACATAGCCAGCATACAGCGGGGCGCGCAGCTGATCCCGGTGCCGTCGGGCGACACGCGTATTTTTCCAGGCGACGTACTGGGCGTGATCGCCACCGACGAGGAGATCCAGGCTCTGCTGCCCATAGTGGAGGCGTCAGACAGCAACGAAGCCTCCGACAGCTCGGCCTATGACTTCAAGCTGACCACCGTGCAGCTCTCCGAGACGTCGCCACTCGCCGGAAAGACCGTAGGCGACGCCCGGCTGAGCAAGGACTATTCGACTCTTATCGTGACTATTGACCGTAATGGAGAATTTATCACTCCGGTGGCTTCCACTACGTTCGCCCCGCACGACGTCATCTGGGTAGTGGCACCCAAAAAACAGCTTGCACGACTCAAATGATACGTGCGCACCAAAAACGTTACACTCTCAGAGATGCCTTAACGGAAAAATTACGTAATTTTGCAAACAAAGACCAAAGCGATAACTCTTTTACAATAATCCCCTATGCAGGAAAAGATCATTATCCTCGATTTCGGATCGCAGACCACGCAGCTTATAGGCCGGCGTGTGCGCGAACTGAACACCTACTGCGAGATTGTGCCCTACAACAAGTTTCCCCATGGCGACGAATCGGTAATCGGCGTAATCCTCTCCGGATCACCGTTCTCCGTCTATGACGAAAAAGCCTTCCGCACCGACCTGTCGGAAATATGGGGACGCCTGCCCATACTCGGCATATGCTACGGAGCGCAGTTCATCGCCTATACCCACGACGGCAAGGTAGAGCCGGCCGGAAGCCGCGAATATGGCCGTGCACGGCTTGAATACGTCGACGAGGCCGACCCGCTGCTCCGCGATATCCGTCCCGGAAGCCAGGTGTGGATGAGCCACGGCGATACCATCACCAGCATTTCTGACCGCTTCGAGATCATAGCTTCCACGGCCGACGTGCCGGTGGCCGCCTATCGCTCCAAGGAGGAGAAGGTGTGGGGCGTACAGTTCCATCCCGAGGTGTACCACAGCGAATGCGGCATGCAGCTGCTGGAGAATTTCGTCAAGGGCATCTGCGGATCGAAGTGCGACTGGAACGCCGCATCGTTTATCGAATCGACCGTAGCGGCGCTGAAAGAGCAGCTCGGCGACGACAAGGTAGTGCTCGGTCTGAGCGGCGGCGTGGACTCCTCGGTTGCAGCCGTGCTTCTCAACAAGGCCATCGGCAAGAATCTGACATGCATATTCGTGGACCACGGCATGCTGCGCAAGGATGAGTTCCGCGACGTTATGCGCGACTACGAGGGTCTCGGCCTCAACGTGATCGGTGTCGACGCGTCGGCCAAGTTCTTCAAGGAGCTCGCCGGAGTGACCGATCCCGAGAAGAAGCGCAAGATCATAGGCAAGGGATTTATCGACGTGTTCGACGAAGAGGCCCACAAGCTTTCCGACGTAAAATGGCTCGGACAGGGCACCATCTATCCCGACTGCATAGAATCGCTGTCAATCACCGGTACGACCATCAAGAGCCACCACAATGTGGGCGGTCTGCCCGAAAAGATGAACCTCAAGCTCTGCGAGCCTCTGCGCCTTCTCTTCAAGGATGAGGTGAGAGCCGTAGGCCGTCAGCTCGGCATGCCGGAGCGACTGATCAGCCGCCATCCGTTCCCGGGCCCGGGCCTTGCCGTCAGAATCCTCGGCGACATAACGCCCGAAAAAGTAGCCGTGCTGCAGGAAGCCGACGCCATCTTCATCCAGGGACTGCGCGACCATGGACTGTACGACTCCGTATGGCAGGCGGGCGTGATACTGCTTCCAGTGCAGAGCGTGGGAGTGATGGGCGACGAACGCACCTATGAGCGCGCGGTAGCTCTGCGTGCCGTCACCTCCACCGACGCCATGACAGCCGACTGGGCCCGACTCCCCTACGACTTCCTCGCCGAGGTGTCAAACAAGATCATCAACAAGGTGAAGGGCGTCAACCGCGTCACCTACGACATCTCCTCCAAGCCGCCATCGACAATTGAGTGGGAATGATAGACATTCCCCAAATATCCAAGTAATTACATCGAATATCATTTAATTCGATACTGATTCGCACAGGACGCTGTGCCAAAATTTGTATTTTGGCACAGCGTCCCTACCATTTATCAGAGTGAACATTTACATCAAAACATTTGTAACATTATAACTAATTAGTTATATTTGCATCGTGAATCAAATGGACGACAAAAGCCGGTATCTGCGGATAATCTATTATACTAAACAGATTTGAATAATGAGAACAATCGACACACAAAAATTAGCGTCCCTTCCTACCGCAAACAAAATGCTCGACGAGAAATACGGCAGGTTGGGTTCAGACACGAGAGAGCTATTCAATGAAGAATCACTTGCGTGGTTCTATGGTAATATGCTCCGGGAGCGCAGAAAGGAACTGAATCTCACCCAAAAACAGATTGCCGAAAAAATTGGTCGGGAGCAAAGCTATATCGCGCGTGTAGAACAGGGCAAAGCCGACATACAACTGTCGAGTTTCTTTCGTATCGCTGCTGTTCTCGGAATTCAGTTAATTCCTTCGTTTGTTTCGGTCATAAAATAAATTCACCTGCACGTCATCTGGTTGGAAATGCGGAATAATATATAGCTCCAACCGGATTTGTAACTTAATCGATTCAAATATGAACTTGTTACTGAATATCATTTGGATGGTGTTCGGCGGACTGATGATAGCCGTCGAATACGCCATATCGAGCGTGGCGATGATGATCACGATCATCGGTATACCGTTCGGACTGCAGACAATGAAACTGGCCGTGGTGGCGCTATGGCCTTTCGGCACCTCGACTCGGAGCAGCGGCTGGCCATCGGGGTGTCTGGCAGCTCTGATGAACGTCATCTGGTGGTTTCTGGGAGGCATACCGATCGCCCTCACACATCTGGCGTGGGGACTGCTCTTCTGTATAACCATCGTAGGCATCCCATTCGGACTGCAGCACTTCAAGCTTATGCGACTGGCTATGTTTCCGTTCGGCAAAGATGTGACGTATGCGTAGGCGGGTAAAATACAGCCTCGCCGCTCCCGACAATCACAGTCGGCGCCGGCGAGGCTTCATTATATGAATATAGTAGATTAAGAGAACAATATCTGCGGAAGATGGATCAGCGATAATCGGCGAAGCGGATCTGAAGCTGCTGACGCGTGTAGAAAATGCGGCTTTTGACGGTGCCGACAGGCAGATTCATCTTCTGTGCGATCTCCTCGTATTTGTAGCCGGCCACGTGCATTGCGAACGGCTCACGGTATTTTTCGGGGAAACTGTTGATGGCGTCGGTGATCTCGCGGGCGCCGAACGCGCCTTCGGGTGTGGCGATGCCGGAGTCCTGGCTAAGATTGAGATGATAGAGGTCGTCGGTTGTATCTACCACTGTGGCTGCACGCGCCGCCTTGCGATAGTTGTTGATGAAGATGTTGCGCATAATTGTGAACACCCATCCCTTGAAATTCGAGTTTTCGGTAAACTTGTCGGCATTGTCAAGCACCTTAAGCATTGTGTCCTGCATAAGGTCGGCGGCATCTTCGCGATCTGACGTGAGCATGTAGGCGAAGTTGAGCATGTTGGCCTGAAGTGATGTAAGCTTCTGCTTGAAATCAACTGTTGTCATGTCGTATCGAATTTTGTAGTTTACTATTGTTTTGCGTTGTGCTGAACCCTCTGTCATTGATTGGTTCGACGATGCAAAGTTACGTCAAATCGGGGGCTGACAATAGTTTTAATGTTAAAGTGAGTTAAAATAGTTACAGCGGTGTTACGATCAAAAATATTTATCTGAGATCCAAACCAATCATATAAGCCGTGGATTTGTCCATGTTTTGTCAAGAAAAAATCTTCGCGAGTCGAACACTATATCGAAAATTCTGCGTAACTTTGCGTGCAATTAAATCCATAACGTTTCGTACAGTTTATGTCGTTTATTGCAGATCGAGTAAAAATGGACGGACTGACATTTGACGATGTCCTTCTGATCCCGTCCTATTCAGAAGTCCTCCCACGCGAGGTCAATCTCCGCACTAAGTTTTCACGCAACATCGAGCTCAACGTGCCTCTGGTATCGGCGGCAATGGATACCGTCACCGAGGCCCAGCTTGCTATCGCCATAGCGCGCGAGGGGGGCATCGGTGTGATTCACAAAAACATGACCATAGCCGAGCAGGCGCGTCAGGTGCATGCCGTGAAGCGCGCTGAAAACGGCATGATCTACGATCCGGTCACAATCAAGCGCGGCAAGACCGTGCGTGATGCGCTGGCCATGATGGAAGAGTTCCACATCGGCGGCATCCCTGTGGTCGACGACGACCGTCACCTCGTGGGTATCGTCA
>CALHWU010000113.1 GCA_938039795.1 uncultured Muribaculaceae bacterium | reverse complement strand
GCCGACAACACGTCGGCCTACTGGGGGCAGCTCGAATTTCCCGCCGGCTATTGCAAGCGTACGACCAATGGCGGCAATGTGGAGTATGTGGCGATCGAAGGCCTTGCGGAAAAATTCAAGGCCATACCGCTTATACGCAATTTCGCCAAAGTGAGCGTCAGCGAGTCGCTCGATAATTTTGAACTTACAGGCTTTGAGCTGATCAATGTGCCCGATGCCGGCACCGTAGCCCCCTGGAGCATGGAGTCGCAGTCGATCCCTGCGCTTCTCGACGACAACAAGAGCATGCTGCCTTACGATGAGGCCAATGCGGCGTATAAAGGAGTTGTGTCGCCTCAGGCGGTGTTTGTCAATACCGAGGCAGATGCAAAGAAGTGGGCCGAAGGATCACATTTCACCTCGACGGAGCCGCAATATGTCTACGAGCATCCCTATGAGGCCGGACGACGCACCTACGTGATAGTGGCCGGCCTATTCGGCGGATCTCAGACCGTGACTTACTATAAGATAGACCTCGGCGCCGAGCAGGGGGAGCAGAATATCTTCAGAAATTACGATCTGCTGCGCAACTATCACTATGCGGTGACGATCCATACAGTGGCCCGTGCAGGATATCCTACTGTAAAGGAAGCAATAGAGGGCACAGTGTTCAACAACCTGTCGGCTTCGACCGAGACCCGCAATATGAAATCGCTCTCCGACGGCATAGATCTAATAGAAGTCAATCAGACGCGTTTCGTGGTCACGAAGGAGGGTCAGGAACTGGTGTTCAAGTGTAAGTACACCAAGGATGTAAATTCGGCCAGCCCCCAAGTCGACGATAGCGTACTTAATTTTATCGGTCTGACGGAAGGCGCGGTGATAGGAAGCGTGACGGGTCCTACGGTTGACAATGATTCGGTGGTATATACGATCACGACCAAGGCTCCGAGTCCCGTTCCGCAGGAACAGACATTTACTGTCGTCGGACGCAACGGCCTCAGCCGCAGGATTACGCTGCTGTCGCACACTCCGTGGGTGATGAGCAATATCGCGACATACAATGGGTCGGAAAATACCCGGCCCAACCGTGATCCGCTCGATATAGGAACGAGTCAGGGCGCTCCGCTGACGATCTACTTCGATCTGCCCGACGGTATGTCGGAGGCTTGGTTTCCGCTGCAATTCACTCTCGAGGCTGACCGTCAGAACATAGAGAACAATACCGGAGCATATTCCACACTCGTTGTGACGTCGGGGCAGTCATTGTGGCCTGACATCACCTCGACCCGCGTGGCCTACATCAAGACGGTGACTTATGAGCAGTATGTCTACGAGTCGGATGAAGAAAATACGGTCGATGTGAATAAGCCTAATGTCAGTCATACGGTCCGCTGTCGCTTCCGTACGACTGTGGCTCTGTCGGACCTCCCGGGCAAACCGACTGAAACCAGGACGACCGTCAAGATCGCCAACCCTTATTTCGAGATGGGCGAAACCGCATTCATCCGTAAATGACCGTTGATGCGAATTCCTGAGGCGATAGCTGTGGCAGTGGCAGGCCTTGTGGCCGCAGGATGCGGACATCCGACGGCTGCCGGGGCCGGCGGCGGAGCGGCGCAGGCCGATACGCTGCCCGTAGCCTCTGTGCTGCAGCTGCCGGAGATCCCCGACCTGCTGACCGGACGTGAGGCGAGAGCCGAGTATGCCGCCGAACGCTTCTTCGGCCCGCTCGCGGTGGCCGATACATCGGAAGCCATGGAGCAGAATCTGGCCAATTTCGCAGCGCTTGCCGCCGAGGCTTCCGGCGCAGTGCGGCGCCGGGCGTTTGCCGGGATGTGGGCCAAGACTCCGCAGCCTATGGCAGGACGTCTGGCGGAGATAGTAGAGGATTACTACTATAATCCCGAAAGCCCTGTCTACAGCAGCGACATGATGCTCGACGCTCTTATCGCCGCCGATTCGGCAGGCCTGAAAGCGGGGGAGGAGCGCCGACGCCTTCTTATCGACGAGCTTCGCCGGAATGCGCCGGGCACGCGTGCCGCCGATATCGCCTATACTGACCGGAAGGGCCGAGTGCGTCGGCTTCTTGATCCCGGCCCCATGCAGTTGCTGATCTTTTATGATCCCGACTGCGACCACTGCGCCGAAGAGATGGCTGCGCTTGCCCGAAGCGGAGAGATCAGCCGCGCTGTCGCCGACGGCCGCCTGCGTGTCACGGCGATATATCCCGGAGCTGACATCAGGCTATGGCGGGAGCATATGAAAGATCTGCCTGAAGAGTGGACGACAGGAATGAACGCTGACAACCCTGTCGGAACACAGGACGGGTATATTATAAGAACCACCCCGCAGATCTGCCTGATAGGATCTGACGGGATAGTCATCCGGCGCGATATGTCGGCCGGGATGGTTATGGAACATATGACAAAAGAGTAGTTTAAGAAAAGACACAATGTATTTCACAGTTATGGGCGCGGACGGTCCGGGAGGATAATCCGCGCCCCCTCCGGGGGGAGGAGAATCGCCGGGCGCGGCTTGCGGATCATTTCAGCCGGAAGCGTCAGGCGGAAGGTTGCAGGCCCAAAATTAGAAATGATTTGCAGGGCCCCAATTGTCGTTAACTAATTTTAACTCGGGGGGGGTAGATTTACTTACTTTTTGTTTACCTTTGCGACGCTTGTTGGCTCTTTATGGGAAGCAAGCGGAGGTAAGTGAAATACATAAATGGATGAAAAACACCCATTTGAGCAATATCGGTGCGTCATGTTACCGACGCTCCTGCGTATTGTGGCCATTTCGCAGACTTTCTATGAGGCACAACTGTGAATTATTAAAAATTAACGTAAAATAGATGAATAAGTATCTGAAAAACAGTCTGTTGGTATTGGCGCTTCTGCTTGGCGGGGTGTCCCATGTCCAGGCGAGGGATCTTGCTCTCAAGACAAACATTCTTTACGACGCTGCCCTGACGGTGAACTTAGGCGGCGAGGTGGCTCTTGCTCCGAAGTGGTCGTTTGACCTGTCGGGCAACCTCAACGCATGGACTGTCAACTCGCATAAGTGGAAACACTGGATGGTGCAGCCCGAGGTGCGCTACTGGTTCTGCCAGGAGCTGCAGGGCCATTTCGTGGGCGCGCACGCGCTCGGGGGCCAGTACAACGTGGGCAACATCGACCTTGACTTCAAGATGCTCGGCACCGACTTCCGCAATCTGAAGGACCGCCGCTACCAGGGATGGTACGGAGGTCTGGGCGTGGCCTACGGCTACTCGTGGATCCTCGGCCGCCACTGGAACCTTGAGGCCGAGCTCGGTCTGGGCTGGATCTACACGAAATACGACGTGTATCCCTGCGCCAAGTGCGGCACGAAGCTCGCCAAAGACCGCAGCCACAACTATTTCGGCCCTACGAAGGTGGCCCTCAATATCGTACACGTATTCTAACCTCCCCCTCCAATCTCAACGACAATGAAGACAACACTGATATCGCTCCTTATGGGGGCCGTGGCTCTGTCCGGCTCCGCATCGGTGCAGAAAGCCGACATGAAACTGAAGAACGTGGGCGTGGAGCGCACCGAGAATACTCTGTATATCAACGGCGAGGTGCCTCTGGGCCGCGTCGACGGGTCGAACCGTGAGGTGTGGGTGACGCCGGTGATCCGCAACGGCAACG
>CALHWU010000112.1 GCA_938039795.1 uncultured Muribaculaceae bacterium | reverse complement strand
GATACGCATCAGCTACGAGGCAGGAAAGCCGACAGCGGTGAAGCGCAACGTGCTTCTCTACGTCACCTCGCAGCGGCGGCCGATCACGGTTGATATCACAGGGGAGGCCATGGGGACGAAATAACGGGCGGAGGCTTGCGGGGGCGAGGCAAAAAAAATTTGGTGAAAATTTTGACAGAACGGCGGCGATGACTTAATTTTGCTAAAGATTTTGGAGCCGTCTGGCAAGTATAGGAACAGAGCCGTGCCAAAATCAGCAGAATAACCGTCAACAATCACAATATCATGCATCTCACAGCGAGTAAGATCTGGGTCTCGGCCCGCGACTATGCTTTCATCGTGCTGGGCATATTCCTGTATGCCTTCGGTTTCTCAGCATTCATTTTTCCTGAAAAGGTGGTGATCGGCGGCCTGGCCGGTTTCGGCACGCTGATATATTTCATTACCGAGATGGTCTTCGGCAAGGGGGTACCGGTTGCCGTCACGCAGTACGTCACCAACCTGCTGCTGCTGGCCATGGCTTTCCGGAAGGTAGGACGTCAGTTCGTGATCCGCACGATATTCGGCGCTACGGTCATCTCGCTCTTTATCGGTGTGCTCACGCCACTCTTCCCCGAGCCGCTGATAGCTCAGCAGACTTTCATGAACGTGATCATAGGCGGCATACTGTGCGGCGTAGGCATCGGCATGGTGTTTGTCCACAACGGCTCGACCGGAGGCACCGACATCATAGCCGCGATGGTCAGCAAGTCGTCCAATACAAGCATCGGGCGCACGATGCTCTACTGCGATATGTGCATCATCTCGTCGTCGTTCCTGATATTCCACAATGTCGACAAGGTGGTGTATGGTTTCATCGTGCTGGTAATCACTGCATATCTCGCCGACATGGTCATAGATACCAACCGCCAGGCGGTGCAGTTCACAATCTTCTCGCGCCATTGGGAGAAGATCGCCGACGCGATCAGCCACGAGGCCAACCGCGGATGCACGGTGATAAACGGCACGGGATGGTATACTAAGCATGAGGTGAAGATGCTGCTTGTGATGTGCCGCAAGATAGAGTCGGTGACGATATTCCGGATCGTGAAGAGCATCGACGAGGACGCTTTCATCACTCAGACAAATGTCAACGGAGTGTATGGAAAGGGATTCGACAAGATCAAGATCAAAGAGGCGCGCAAACGTGCGGCCAAAGAAAAAGAAACGCAGCCAGAGGCTGTCACTCCGGCAGACGCCGCGGCGCATGATACTGCCCTTTAGCGGCGGTGGCTCTGCCGTAGGCCACGGCATGGGAGGGGCAGCGGTTGTAGCATCCAAGGCATTGCGCACAGTCGTCGCCCCATGACGGACGGCCATCGGATCCGATGGTGATATTGCCCATGGGACACTCTCGCGCGCACAGTCCGCACGACGTGCAGTTGTCGGTGGCACGGAAGGGCC
>CALHWU010000111.1 GCA_938039795.1 uncultured Muribaculaceae bacterium | reverse complement strand
GTTGGTGAAATTGCCTATTTTGGCGGTGTCGAGGAGTATATTGCGGCTCCGGCGTCGCTCCCGGTCATAAACAAATTCTGCGGGGATGCCGTTGACAGTAGGGGCGGCTCCGGTGTAGATGATAGCTGTTGCCGCCGCGCCGTCTACCTCCGGCCCGTAGTCGACGTTGCTTAGAGTAGCTCCGTCGCGCATGAGCCGTTTGAAACCGTCGGCTGTAAAATAATTCTGGAGAAGTTCGAGATAATCCTGATTGAGTCCCTCCACCATTATGCCTACGACCATCTGCGGCCGCTTTGGAGCGGTCTGGGCGCCGGCTGATGCGGTGACGAGAGTCAGGAGTACCGCACAGAGTATTTTGTTCTGTATGTCAGTTCTTTTCGTTTTCCGCATAGCGAAATGTAGAGATAGCTTGCAGAGCGGAGCCCGCTACAGGCCATCAATGGTATAAACGCAAAGTTGCAATTTTGTTCGCCGGCAATCATCAGAGCAGCCAGCGTAAAAATCGCTGCAAAGTTAAGAAAATGATAGCAAATAAGAAAGAAACGACAGCGGCGCGACCATTCAAAAACGGCAGGTATGAGGCATAAAGGGTTGAGCCACAATATGAGCCAGTTGGGCGACGTCGCTTCATGGACTGAAATAAATATCAGAAATGCTATGATGCATCCGGCTATAGCCATTATGCCGAATAGCAGCGAGTCGAGCCATCGGCTCACTCTGCCGCGCGTAATGTCGGCTATGGTCAGCAGCATGACCGCTCCGAAAAGAGTCCATCCGGCCGAAACAGGCGACATCCACCAGGGAGTCGGACCAAGAGCCGTCCCATCTTCGGAGCCGGCAATGAGAATGGACGTGCCGAGAGTAAGTGGCGTGCCGTCGGGCCTCAGAGCTTCTTCTACCTGCCGTTCGAGCATTGTTGGCGCGAAAGCTTTCTGCCGGTTGGTGATCGTATGATCAATACCGCTGCCAAGGGCGAGGTCGATACCCAGCTGATACCAGGGATAATTGCGGTGGTGATATTCCATCACGTCGCGGAAACTCACCTGGCCTGACATTTTGCCTGGGGCCGGCCCGAGAAGGATGGAATCGCCGATAGCACGCTCGATCACGTCGATACACCTTGTCGAACAGTTGTCCTTCACATAGTTGTAGCGATAAGTGCGGTTCTTTGGCTGCAGATTGATGCTGACAAGCTCCAGGGCTCTTGCGGCTTCCTGAGGGGTGAGATTGAAAGTCTGCTCCTTGATCCGTCGGCCTTCGCTGCGGTATTGTCTCAGAAAAAACTCGGTGGGCATGGCTCCTGCCATGTAGTCGGTCTCGCCTTTGACAAACCTGTAGATGAAATTGGGTGAATCGAAGTCAAACAGTCCCCAGTTGACAGTCATGTCGGCTGAAGAGCTTTTGAAGCGCAGGGCGGCGTGTCCTTCCAGTTCGTAGATGTCATCTCCTGGCGATGCTGTGAGCAGGCTTACGGTAAGCGTCGAGTCGACAACTGTGGAATCCGTCGCGTCATATGACTGTGAAAAAGCGTATGGCGGCAGTCCTGAAAGGATTGCCGCCACAGCCATTATTATTCTGACGCGGGCTGATCTTATTGTCATGCGGTGGTGTATGCCAACATTACATGATGCCGCGTTCGCGGAGCTTGCACTGCCATGCCCATGCCGAGCGCATGGTGTCGTCGATAGGCGTCTCGGCCTTCCATCCGAGCACTTTGTTGGCGTGTTCAGGATTAGCCCATACTTTTTCGATGTCGCCGGTGCGACGTCCTACGATCTTGTGGGGCACTTTCACTCCGGTAGCGCGCTCAAACGACTCGATGAGCTCAAGCACCGAAAGGCCTATGCCTGTGCCGAGGTTGAAGATCTCGATCTTGTCCTGGCTCTTGTCCTCAAGCATACGCTGTATGGCGATGACATGGGCCTTTGCGAGGTCAACTACATTGATGAAGTCGCGGATACACGAGCCGTCGGGAGTATCATAGTCGTTGCCGAATACCGACAGTTCTTTGCGTATGCCCATAGCTGTCTGGGTAACAAACGGGATGAGGTTCTGGGGCACGCCGTTGGGCAGTTCGCCGATTTCAGCGCTGGGATGTGCGCCTACCGGATTGAAATAGCGGAGGATGACGCTTTTGAAAGGAGCGCCCGAGTTGATCACATCCGTGATTATCTCCTCGGATATCTGTTTGGTGTTGCCGTAAGGCGAAGTCGCTTTCTTGATAGGCGACTGTTCGGTGACAGGATTGACGTCAGGCTCTCCGTAGACGGTGCATGATGAGGAGAATACAATGCCTTTCACTCCGTTGGGGCCCATGAGGTCGAGCAGGTTGAGCAGAGTGTTGAGGTTGTTGCGGTAGTAGAGAATAGGCTTTTCGACCGATTCGCCAACAGCTTTGCTCGCTGCAAAGTTGATGATGCCCTTTATGCCGGGATAATCGGCGAAAAGTTTTTTCATGGATTCCATATCGGTGCAGTCCGCCTCGACAAATGCCGGACGTTCGCCGGTGATTTTCTCGATGCCGTCGAGCACTTCGATATTGGAGTTGGAAAGATTGTCGACGATGACTACGTCATAGCCGGCTTTCTGAAGTTCCACGGTAGTGTGGGAACCTATGTAACCGGTTCCGCCGGTCACCAGTATCCTGTCCTTGTTCATGACTTGTACTTATAATTGTTGTTTTGGTTTAATACCGCAAATTTAGTGATTTATCGTTCGGTAAGCAAGTTTTTATGATAAAATATAAGTCGCTCCTTCCAAGATTCGACAAGATAAATCATATCGGAGCATTAAATCATCCGGAGGTATCGGGGAATTGGAGAAAAAAAATTATCTTTGCGACGCCATGGCCTGTTTGCCTGCTTTGTTTTATGAAATGTCAGGAAATCCTTGATACAATATCATAACGTATGAATATAAAAAAGGCGGCGCTGAAAGTCGCTGAGATCATTGCCACATTATTCCTTATCGGGGTAGGTCTGTTCGTTTTATACGTGATCCTGATAATATTCGTGTATACGCCGGTAACGGTGCCCACGACTTCAATGTTGCCCGGAATTCAGGCGGGCGATAAAATCATCGTAGAGAAGGTGTCGGGTGGCGCGCGCCTTTATGATATTTTCGAGGCAGCAGCCGGAAAACGCACCGATATAAAGCGAACGCCTCACTGGCGCAGATTCAGGCGTGACGACGTGCTGGTGTTCAATTTTGTCCACCGCGGATCCTGGGATACCCTGACAATGAATTATCACGTGCATTATATAAAGCGCTGCATAGCTGCCCCGGGCGATACGGTAGCGATCAGCGGCTTCAGATATATAGTCAATGGCGATACCCTCTCGCGTTATCCGGAGCCGGATCTGTTCGCAAGGAGTTATCCGCCCGACTCGGTGTGCCGCGCAGAGAATCTGCGTGGATATATGGCTGATGTCAGCGACACTCTCGATCGCTGGACTATCCGTGATTTCGGGCCGCTTGTAGTGCCCTGCGCCGGCATGACTTTGCCGCTTGACCCGGCAAATTTCCGGCGCTACAGGCAGATCATTGAGCGGGAAACAGAAGCCAGTCTGGAATGCGCCGACAGTATTGTCAGACTTGACGGAAATCCGCTGACACGTTACACATTCAAGGAAAACTATTATTTTATGGCCGGCGACAATGCTCTCGCTTCGATGGATTCACGCTATTGGGGACTTGTCCCTGAGGAATTTATCGTGGGCAGGGCAGCTTTCATATGGTGGTCGGCCAATGACAACGGTATACAATGGAGACGAATTTTCAAATCGGTAAGATAGATTTGCGGCAAACTCTTGCCTCGCTTATCTGTCTGATTGTTATTGCATTCGGGATCTGGGAAGCCCTGCTCGGGTGGGGGCAGCTGCTCGGATTCACGCCGAGCCGGCACTCTCTGTATCCGGCTACCGGCACTTTTTTCAATCCGGGGCCATTCTGCGGATTTCTGGCCATGATCATGCCTCTGGCAGTAGGATGCGTGCTTCGCGATGGCAACAGGATTATGTATTGGGCCGGATGGCTTTTTATTCTCCCCGCTCTGGGAATAATGCCTTCGCTAATGGGCCGTACCGGATGGATAGCCGCCGCAGTCGGATGCCTGGCGGTGGGGTTGGGAAGCGGACGCATCAGGCGCCCCGACATGCTGTTGTCCATGATAATCGTCATGGGTGCGGTTGTAGTCGGGTTATTTGTGGTGTGGCTGAAACCGGCATCGGCGTTTGGTCGGCTGCTTATCTGGCGCGACGGGCTGTCGGCTGCATTGATCAGTCCGCTTACGGGTGTGGGATGGCATGGCGTCGGAGGAGCGCTCGGAGCTGCTCAGGAAGCTTATTTCGCTGCAAATCCGTCTTCGGCATTAGCTGCCGTAGCCGGTACGCCTGAATACGCTTTCAATGAATTCCTTCAGATTGCAATAGCTTTCGGTATACCTGCAGCTCTGGTTTTCATCGCTTTGCTCGTTACGTCGTGCGTATCGGCTTTCCGCTCTTGTCATTTTAGTGCAGGCGGATCGCTACTCGCTTTTGCGATAGTGTGCTTCTCCTCCTATCCGCTGCAGTTCCCTGAATTTGTGGTATGCGCTGCTCTGCTCGTTATTTCGGTGATACTATGTGACCGACGACTTTTTCCGGCAGTATCTGTATTTGTCGGGGGCGCAGTAGCGGTAACGGCTCTTTTAGCTGTCAGGGCACTGCATGCTGATAGTGAGAAGGCCGAAGAATGGTCAAGAATACGTTATGCCTATCAGCATTCGCTGAGCCGTCGTGATATAGCGGCTCTCGATTCGCTTTCTGATATACACGGCCATTCGTCGAGGTTTCTTTTCGATTATGGCAAGGCTTTGCGTGAAAACGGCTTGTACGATAAATCCGACAGCGTGCTTCGCAGGGGGCTCTCAGTCAGTTCCGATCCGATGTTTCTCAATCTTCTCGGACGAAACAGTCATGACTGTCATCGCTTTTCAGAGGCTGAGGATATGTACCGCAGGTCGATCATACGTCTGCCCGGACGCATGTATCCCTATTATCTTATGGCCCGGCTTCACGCTGATTCACTATGTTTCGACAGGTATAAATTCATGAAGGCATACGAAGCAGCCATGGATATGGATCCGAAAGTGATGTCGCCGGCCATCAGGCAGATGCGGACGGATCTACGCCATATGCACGACAGCATAATAGCATTGACACCTCATCACATAGATGATTACTTGATCGATGATTATTTCAGGCCTATAAGGCCATTACGAGACAGGCGGTGATTCCGTTCCCGACCGTTTCAGACGGGAATGACTATCATCGGTATATCGGCTCTGAAAAGAAGCCGGTGTGCCATGCCCGGATTGAAAAGACGCGCAAAGACGTTTTTCTTCTTGTTAAGGACAGCGAGCATATCTATTTTTGAACTATGCTCGATAGAGTCGAGTTTCTCGGCAGATTTGTCGCTGGCCACGCTGAGCATCTCGAACGAGCATTTCGGATAATTCTCCCGGCAGTAGCGCAGAAGCGCTTCTTCAGCGCCTGAAAGATCGCGACCCTCGTCCTTGCGGCTCCTGACGTGTAGCAGACTTACATGAAGCAGCGAGGAGTCAAACAGACGCGACAAGGCGTCGAGCCCAAGCATGTCTTCCTGAGCGAGAGTGCAGAAAAACACTATGTGGCGCATGCGGTTGATTGTGTCGACCGACGCGGATTCGGGGATGGTGAAAATCGGCGTGCGGCTCGTGTCAAGCACTTCAGCCGTGACGCTTCCCACCAGTTCCCTCTCTTTTTTGTCAGCTCCGCGCGTAGCCATGACAATAAGCATGGGCTGGTGTTTTTTTGACCATGAGTTGATTGCATCTTCAGGCACCCCTTCTGTGATCTCACGGGTGAATTTTACCGGAGGAATCTCTCCTTCCTTGATAAGACGCTTAAGCTCGTCGCATAGACCAATCATGGAGTTTTCAGCACTTTTTGCAATGCTTTGGCGCATCTGGGCACCGGCGACATCGAAATCAAGTGTGTCCGACAGTTGTATCGAGGCAGTGAGCGCCGGATCGACAAAAGCGTTCAGAATCACAATCTCGCTCTGCAGTGAGTGGGCTATCCTGAAAGCCGCTTTGCAGGCTTTGATCGACATAGGCGAAAAATCCACAGGCACGAGAATGCGCCGCGACAGAGGCGAATCGGACGAAGTCAGAGGTGAACCCATGAAAATCTCACGGTTCTCGATTATGCGTAAGGCTGCGGGGAGATCATGCTCCTTTATGCGAACTCTGACTCCGGAGGCGATTATCGGCGATGACAGATTGACGTTTTGCAGCACGGCTTCTATCCCTTCGCTCTCA
>CALHWU010000110.1 GCA_938039795.1 uncultured Muribaculaceae bacterium | reverse complement strand
GGCGAGCCGGTCGACTTCATCGTGGCCGGGCTGCCGCGCGACTTGCGCGGCAACGAGTCGGAGTCGATGCGCTTTATCCGCCCCGCCATGGCGCGGCTGCGCAAGGCCGTCCCTGACATGGAGATAGTCATGTGGGACGAACGCTTCACCTCGGCCATCGCCCACCGGTCGATGATCGACTCGGGCATGAGCCGCACCCAGCGCCGCGACAAGGCTTTGGCCGACCGCATGGCCGCCGTGCTCATACTCAACTCTTTCCTTGAAAGCCGGCAGTATGCCGACATGCAGCGGGGGTCTCTCCCGCCTATGCCATGACCGGCTCCCGCCCGGCCCGATCTTATCATCGACAAATATTCTACAGCATAATATTCTACAGCAATGAAACTGCCAATATATCTTTACGGACATCCGGTGCTCAGGCAGATAGCCGAGCCGGTCAATGAATCGTCGGAAGAGCTGACGAAGCTGATCGACGACATGTATCTCACCATGTACGCATCCGAGGGTGTAGGCCTCGCCGCCCCGCAGATAGGCAAGAGCATCAGGCTTGTGGTCATCGACGCATCGCCAGTGGCCGACAGTTTCCCCGAGTGCGCCGGCCGCAAAATGACCCTGATCAACCCGGAGATCGAAGTGCTCGAAGGCGACCGCATCAGCCGCTCCGAAGGGTGCCTCTCGCTCCCAGGCCTGTCGGAGAACGTCAGCCGCACAGAGCGCATACGCCTGCGCTGGCTCGACGAATCGATGACGCCCCACGAGGAGGTGATCGAGGGTTTTCTGGCACGCATCGTCCAGCATGAGTGCGACCACCTCGAAGGAATGCTCTATATCGACCATATCTCGCCGATACGCAAGCAGCTGATCCGCGGCAAGCTCAAGAATATCGTAGAGGGACGCACAGGATGCGACTATCCGGTGAGATACGCACCCCGCCGACGCAAATAATCCTACAGCAAACAACAGACACTCAAACGACAATAACCTGACAATATGGCCGACGACAAAAAAGTGATATTCTCCATGGTGGGAGTCAGCAAGACCTACCCCCCGCAGAAACAAGTGCTTAAAAACATATACCTTTCATTCTTCTACGGCGCCAAGATAGGCATCATCGGCCTCAACGGCTCCGGAAAATCCTCGCTGCTCAAGATCATCGCAGGCATCGACAAGAACTATCAGGGCGAAGTCGTATGGGCTCCGGGCTACACCGTGGGCTATCTGGAGCAGGATCCGCAGCTCGACCCGCAGAAGACCGTCATAGAGGTAGTGCGCGAGGGCGTGAAGCCAACCATGGATCTCCTGGCTGAGTTCGACAAAGTCAATGAGTCGTTCGCCGACCCTGAAGTTCTCGAGGATCCCGACCGGATGGAGGCACTCATTGCCCGGCAGGCCGAACTGCAGGATGCGCTCGACGCCGCCGACGCCTGGAATATCGACTCGCGTCTGGAGCGCGCCATGGACGCCCTTCAGTGTCCGCCCGACGACCAGCCCGTCGCCACTCTCTCGGGAGGCGAACGCCGCCGTGTGGCCCTCTGCCGCCTGCTCCTGCAGCAGCCCGACGTGCTGCTGCTCGACGAGCCCACCAACCACCTCGACGCCGAGTCGATCGACTGGCTCGAGCAGCATCTCAACCAGTATCCAGGCACCGTCATAGCCATCACTCACGACCGCTATTTCCTCGACCATGTCGCCGGCTGGATTCTCGAACTCGACC
>CALHWU010000109.1 GCA_938039795.1 uncultured Muribaculaceae bacterium | reverse complement strand
CAGTGCCGTTCTCCACGGCTCCGAGCAGACTGTCCTGCTGCGATTTGCTGAAACGGTGTATCTCGTCGATGAAAAGAACCGGTCGCGAGGTTGCGAACATGCTCGCCGCCTCGCGGTTGCAGCGGTCGATGACTTCGCGCACCTCTTTTACTCCCGAACTTACTGCCGACAGAGTAAAAAACGGGGCTTTGACGGTGTTGGCGATGATTCTGGCGAGCGTGGTCTTGCCCACTCCGGGAGGCCCCCATAATATAAAGGATGCAATGTGTCCGGTCTCGATCATGCGGCGGATGATCGATCCGGGACCGACGAGATGGGTCTGTCCGATGTATTCGTCGAGATTCTGTGGCCTTAGACGTTCGGCGAGTGGCTGGTGCATAGACAGTGTGGATAAGCTTGTTTTCCATACAAAATTAGCACTTTGTTAGCAAAAAATCGTGTTAATAGAGTTTAATCTCGACAAGGGTGACACAAGTTTGAAAAATAATGTATATCTTTACAACGCCATGCAGCAGGTCTTGCCCCAACTATAGGTTCAGGAGACCGAACATAACGGCGTCGGCATTGTTAAAACAATAAGCAGACAAGGCGGTGCCTCAAGGATCGCTGAAGTAGGGCTGAAAGGTTTAACATATTAATATTAATAAAGAAATGAGCACAGACAACAATTCTACCGGCACTCCGAAAACGATGCGCACAATATTCGGCATCGTGATGATCATCGTCTATATCGGTGTGGGAATTTTGTTCCTCACGGGCTTCTTCGCTCCGGTTTATGGCAACTGGGAGTGGATCCGTTGGGTAGGCGGCATCATCTTCATAGTGTATGGCGTATGGCGCGCTTACCGGCAGTTTGCCGGAGTGGATTCGCCGTATTGACTTAAATCATCACAATCCCTGTCGAGTGAAAGTATCATCAACGATCATGAAATCCATTAACCGGCTGACTCCGGGAGCTCTGACTCTCGGAGCGGCTCTGCTTCTGGCAGTAGCGGCTTCGTCGTGCGCCAAAGAAGTGAAGAGTACGGCATCGTCGGGTATCGCCCAGATAGCGTGCGACGCCAGTTTCGAGAATATAATGAGCCAGGAGATAGACGTGTTTGAATACATCTATCCCAAGGCGAGTATAATGCCCGTATATACAAGTCAGAATGCCGTGATCGACAGTCTGCTCGACGTCAGCAAGACGGCCGACACGCGTCTGGGAGTGATCACCCGTCCGCTGACCAAAAAGGAGGTGGACTATCTGAAGTCAAACGGGCGACAGGTGCGTCAGAGCATGATCGCCGTCGACGCGCTTGCGCTGATCGTCAATCCTAAAAACAGCGTGACGGTTCTCAGCAAGCCTGAGATAGCGGAGATCCTCTCGGGCAAGCTGACCGAATGGAGCCAGGTGGTGCCCGGCAACGACCATCTCGGCAAGATCGAGGTGGTGTTTGACCATCAGGGCTCGTCGACGGTGCAATATATGCGCGACTCTCTGCTCAACGGCGGTCAGTTCGGCCCGAATGTGTTTGCCCAGCAGACGCCTGAGGACGTTTTCAAGGCTGTCCGGGACAACAAGAACGCCGTGGGTATAATCGGCGTAAGTTGGATCAGCTCCGATCTCAAGACCCGCGAGATGAACCGCGAGGAGTTCGCGGCCTCAGTCCAGAGCAACGACTCGGTCAGCAACTCGGCCGATATGCGTTTCAGCGAGGATGTGAAGGTCATCAAGGTGCGTGGCAATGACGAGGTGACGGCCTATATGCCATATCAGCTTTATATCTTCGACGGCTCGTATCCTCTCTACCGTCAGATTTACATGATATGCACCGCGACTGGAGGCACCATAAGCCATGGATTCTACTCGTTTGTAACGGGATTCCACGGTCAGAAGATCATGATGACTACCGGAGTGCTTCCCAAGGTGGTTCAGCCGACTCTGGTCAACATCAACTGAGCGTTGTCGACTTAAAAAAAACTATCGGTCCACGGCAATGGGAAAAACGAATGACTGAAAACAAACAATAATATAATCAGTAATAAACCAAGTCAATGAAACTGAAATTACTTTTCGCAGTGCTCCTCGGTGGAGCTCTGTCGGCAGCCGCCCAGGGTGGCTACCAGGATGGCGTTGACAATTACAACGCCGGACGTCTCGACGTGGCCAAGACCATTCTCGAGAATACCATCAACGATCCGCAGACCAACAAGTCGGTGAGCTACTTTTATCTTGGCTCCATTGACTTCCAGAACAACGAGATCGAGGCAGCCAAGGCCAACTTCGACAAGGGCGTTTCGGCTGATCCGGCCAATGGCATGAACTACATCGGTCTTGGCGAAGTCGCTCTCAAGCAGGGTCAGAAAGGCGCAGCAGAGGATTTCTTCAAGCAGGCCATGCAGACCAACAAGAAGAACACGGCTCTTATCGCCGAGGTGGCCCGCGCCTACTACAACGTTGATCCCGTGGCTTACGCCAAGGAGCTCAATAAGTATCTTGACAAGGCTCTCAAAGATTCGAAGAACACCGAGAGCGCAGCTTTCGTGCTCCAGGGCGACATGAAGGCGAAAGAGGATCCGGGCAATGCGGCTTCGTTCTATGAGCTCGCCATCGAGGCTGACAAGAACAAGAACGTGGTCAACCGCGAGGCTTATGTGAAGTATGCAAACACTTACTTCCATGTGGCGCCCAAATTTGCCATCGAGAAGCTTGAGGAACTCAACAAACTTGAGCCGAATTCGGCTCTGGCACAGCGTGAGCTCGCCGAGAAATACTACGACAATTCGCAGTTCGGATCGGCCTGCCTGCAGTATGGCAAATACCTCGAAAACCCCAATCACTTCCAGAAGGACGAACAGCGCTACGCCGGTCTGCTCTATTCGGCAAAGGAATACGACAAGAGCCTTGAAGTGGCCAACAACGTGCTCTCCAAGGATCCCGCCAACTACTATATGTACCGCATCATCATGATGGACTATGCCGCCAAGGAGGACTGGCCTGCAGCAGAGGCTGCCGGAGCAAAACTCTTCGGTCATCCCGACGCACAGTACATCCCCAACGACTACATCCTCTATGGCGATGCTCTCACGGAGCAGGGTAAGTATGACGAAGCCGTCAATACTTTCGAGAAAGCCATATCGCTCAATCCCGACAAACCGGAACTGATGCCGAAACTCAGTCTCGTTCACGAGCGTTCTGGCAATCCCGAGAAGGCTATCGAAGTGATGAAGCAGTATCTCGACGCAGGCAACGGTTCGGTCAACGACGTAGTCAGCATGGGCCGCCGCTATGCTGCTCTTGCCCGCAAGCTTGAGAAGGGCAATCCGGAGCGCGTGTGTTTGCCAAAGAACATTTCGGATTGGAAG
>CALHWU010000108.1 GCA_938039795.1 uncultured Muribaculaceae bacterium | reverse complement strand
GCTGCGCCGCCGGACGCTGCTGGATGTAGAGCTGTCCGCGCATGAGGGCTGCGATCACCTTCACGTTGAGGTTGTTGAGCATGTTCTCGAAGAGGTGGAACGATTCTACCTTGTAGATCACCAGAGGATCCTTCTGCTCGTAAGATACGTTCTGCACCGACTGTTTCAGTTGATCGAGCTCGCGTAGATGCTCTTTCCAGAGTTCGTCGATGCTTACGAGCATTATGGCCTTGTGCCACTCCTTGACTATGGCGCGACCGTCGGAGTTGTATGCATCGATGATGTTGACAGGAAGGCTGAATATCCGTTTTCCGTCGGTGATCGGCACGAGGATCATGGAGTTCATGCCGCGGTTTTCCACGCAGTCTCTGATGACCGGCATCGCTACCTCGCGGATGCGGTCGTTCTTGCGGTCGAACGCCTCGATGGCTGCCTGATGCACGCGGTCGATCGCTTCCTCCTTGCTCATGTTGCGGTATTCCTCCTCCGTGAAGGGTGCTTCTATCGTGAGGGTCTTGAAGAGCTCCAGGGAGAGGTCGCCGAAAGAAGCGGGGGAGTCGTAAGTGGAGATCAGGTTCTCGATATAGTCGTAGAACATGTTGGCGATGTCGATGCCGATGCGTTCTCCGAGCAGGGCGTGGTGGCGGCGCGAGTAGATGTAGGTGCGCTGCTTGTTCATCACGTCGTCATATTCAAGCAGGCGCTTTCGTATGCCGAAGTTGTTTTCCTCAACGCGCTTCTGGGCTTTTTCGATGGCGCGGGTCACCATGCCGCTCTCTATCATCTCGCCCTCTTTGAGGCCGAGGCGGTCGAGCACCTTTGTGACATGGTCGGTGGCGAAGAGACGCATCAGAGTATCCTCGAACGATACGTAGAACACCGACGATCCCGGGTCGCCCTGACGGCTTGAACGTCCGCGGAGCTGACGGTCCACACGGCGGCTCTCATGGCGTTCGGTGCCGATGATGGCCAGGCCTCCGGCCGCCTTCACTTCGTCGGGGAGCTTGATGTCGGTGCCTCGACCGGCCATGTTGGTGGCGATGGTCACCGTTCCGGTCTTTCCTGCCTGGGCCACGATGTCGGCCTTTTTCTGGTGAAGTTTGGCGTTGAGCACCTGGCAGGGAATGTGGCGCATGTCGAGCATTCGTTTGAGCAGCTCGGAGATTTCCACCGAGGTGGTGCCGACGAGCACCGGGCGTCCCTCCTCGCGCAGTTTCACGATCTCCTCGATCACTGCGGCATATTTCTCTTTCTTGGTCTTGTAGACGCGGTCGTTCATGTCGATGCGGGCCACCGGACGGTTGGTCGGGATAGTCACTACATCGAGCTTGTAGATATCCCACAGCTCTCCGGCCTCGGTCTCGGCCGTACCGGTCATGCCGGCGAGCTTATGGTACATTCTGAAATAGTTCTGCAGGGTGATGGTGGCGAAGGTCTGCGTGGCTGCCTCTACTTTCACGCCCTCCTTGGCCTCGATGGCCTGGTGAAGGCCGTCGGAATAGCGGCGTCCCTCCATGATACGGCCCGTCTGCTCGTCGACGATCTTGATCTTGTTGTCGTCGATCACATATTCCACGTCTTTCTCAAAAAGCGTGTAGGCTTTGAGAAGCTGCGTGACGGTGTGGACGCGCTCGGCTTTTACGGCGTAGTTCTGCATCAGTTCGTCCTTCTTCTGCTGGCGTTCTGCGGGGTCGGCGATGTTTTCGGCTTCCGACAGCTGGGCGGCTATGTCGGGAAGAACGAAGAACTGCGGGTCGCTCGACGTGCCTGTAAGCATGTCGATACCCTTGTCGGTAAGCTCCACGCTTCGGTTTTTCTCGTCGATGACGAAATAGAGGGGTTCGGTGGCCTTGGGCATCTCGCGCGAATTGTCCTGCAGATAGTATCCTTCAGTCTCAAGCAGGATGTTTTTCATGCCCTCCTGACTGAGGAACTTGATCAGAGCGCCGTTTTTGGGCAGTCCCTTGAACGAGCGGAATAGTTCGAGAGCGCCGGCTTTGCGCACCTCCTTGTCGTCCGAAGCGAGCTTGGTCTTGGCTTCGGTGAGCATCTGGGTGACAAGTTTGCGCTGCGCCGCCACTACCTTCTCTACGTTGGGGCGGTATTCGTTGAACATCTGGTCGTCGCCCTTGGCCACGGGGCCGGAAATGATCAGCGGCGTACGGGCGTCGTCGATAAGCACGGAGTCGACCTCGTCGACAATCGCATAGTAGTGTTTGCGCTGCACCAGGTCGGAGGGCGAAAGAGCCATATTGTCGCGTAGATAGTCGAAGCCGAATTCGTTGTTGGTGCCGAACGTGATGTCGCAGTTGTAGGCGTCGCGGCGTCCGGTGGAGTTGGGCTGGTGCTTGTCGATGCAGTCTACGCTCGATCCGTGGAACATGTAGAGCGGGCCCATCCATTCGGAGTCGCGCTTCGACAGATAGTCGTTGACGGTGACCACGTGTACGCCGCGGCCCGAGAGAGAGCGGAGGAATACAGGCAGAGTGGCCACGAGGGTTTTGCCCTCACCGGTGGCCATCTCGGCTATCTTGCCCTGGTGGAGCACTACGCCGCCGATCAGCTGCACGTCGTAATGCACCATGTCCCACGTGATCTCGTTGCCTCCAGCCACCCAGTGGTTTTTCCAGATGGCCTTGTCGCCTTCGATGCTGACGAAATCCTTGCCGGCGGCTGCCAGATCACGGTCCATCTGTGTGGCGGTGACCTCAACGGTGGGATTGGCGGCGAAGCGGGCGGCCGTCTCGCGCATGGCTGCGAACACTATCGGAAGATGCTCGTTGAGCTTCTCCTCTATTGTGTCGAGTATGTTTTTTTCGTGACGGTCGATATCATCCCAGAGAGGCTGACGCTTGTCGAAAGGAAGTGACTCTATTTCGGTCTTGAGGCTTGCGATGGCGGTTTCATCGGGTTCGATAGCCTTCTTTATATCCGTACGAACGTCGCTGACAGTCTGTCGCAAGGCGTCGTTGTCGAGTGATTTAAGCTTTTCGCCGCAAGCCTTGATCTTATTGATGACCGGTTGTATCTCCTTGAGGTCGCGCTGCGATTTGTTGCCGAATATTTTGCTTAAGAATGAATTGAATGACATATTTGTTGGTTCAGATGAATATTATTGATTATTGGGTGGCGGAGCTGTCGATGTTGACTCGTGCAATCCATGCGCCGCGAAAATGGCAGTTATATATAAGTGATGAGGCCTCAGAGTCTGATGGCCGGAAGGGATGCCGCGCCAGGTGAACGGATGCGAAGCAGACGGCTGACGGTGGGAGCTATGCGCCTTGCATCGATCTTCTCCTCGATGGTCAGGGGTTCCACGCCGGGGCCCATGATAATGACCGTGGATGGGAAAAACGCGTCGCGCGCCACAGCGGGAGTGTTGACCGCGCCGCTGACGGTATCGTCGGTGACCGACCATCCGGGAGTGATGTTGACAATGACGTCGCCTGCATATTTTACGACAGTGTTTCGTTTGAGAGCGCTCGCGTTGTCTCCGGCCCGTGATGCTATTATGTCGTCGATGGTATGGACGCCGCTCACCCCGCTCATGCGGGCGAGAAACTCTGCGGCTTCAGCTCTCACCTCCGATGCGTCAAGACGGTTCTCCTTTATCAGCCGCTGGTTGAGATAGAAATTACGGTTGAAATATCCAGTAACCCAGTCGCCGTTGCCGTGGAGGGCGATGAGATACATATTGAGGAGCGAAATGGCTTTGCGCGGCGAGAATTCCCCAGACGGTATCCCCCATTTCTCATCGTCGCGGCGGGAAGTAGGGCGTGCCGGATATCCGGCAAGGAATATGAGCGAATTTCCTGCGCCGGTACGTTTGTCGATAGCCTTCATCAGCCTTGCCAGATCGCGGTCGAGGCGCAGATAAGAGTCGACGGTCTCCATACGGTTGTCTCCGTCGGCCGTGTAGGGATATGGCGAAAGCGTGTAGCCGATATTGAGCATGTCGACAGGGCCGCGAGTGCCGAGTGCCATGGTGGAGAGATATTCTTCTGCCACGGCAGTCACCTCTTCGTTGACTTTAGCTGAGGATTTGTACTGACGGTATCGGTCGGTGTCTTTCCGGCTGAAATAGTGGCGGAAAGGGTATTGCTTCTTGTAGTCGGGTATATCGGGGTATATGGCTGCAGGAAGCAACGGCTCCCACTTCAAAGTGTCGAGAACGGTCGAGATCGGTCGGCGGTAGTTGCGCGAAGAGATGCTTCGG
>CALHWU010000107.1 GCA_938039795.1 uncultured Muribaculaceae bacterium | reverse complement strand
TCTCGAACGTGTCGGCGCTGTTGACCTTCTCGGAGTCACTTGTGATCGTGCGCGCCTCGATGTCGATATCGCAGAATACTGTGAGGGGTCTCGACCTTTTCGGGTTATGCAGATAGCCGTGATCATCGTATGATGAGTCCGTGTCATTTGTGAGCGGTACCTCGACAGCGTTTGTTGTAATGAACGACAGCGTGGCGAGCGATGTGATGATTAATTGTTTTATTTTCATGATACTTTGGTGGTGAATAATGATGCCGCAAAGTTATGCAGAGCGATCTATGCCTGCAAGAAATTTGGTACGCATTTGGTACGCGCGTACGCAAATGGTACGCGTGCTGAAATATTTAACATTCAGTAACGCTTTAGATGCTTCTCAATGACCTGTCGAGAACCTTTGCCCCTAAGTTTTCATTGAAAATCTTTTTGGTCATTCTGATTTTGCGCGATGCCACTCCTCCTTTTGATATATTCATCAATATCCCGATTTTGCTCGGTGTGAAGCCGCATTTTATAAGAAGAGCTGTACGATACTCATCGACCGACACTTGAGAGTCTCCGACAATACAGTAAAAAATGTTCTTGAAGTCAGGCGACACATCGAATACGGCAGATTCCAGTTGTGCCCATAACGGATCATCCTCTGAAAGACACTGCCGTCCGTCGATTCTCGCTTTAAGAGCGCTATAGACACTGGAATTTTTAATCCGGTCTGAAACAGGCGTACATCCGGCGGTGTTGTTTCTTAACCGATCGATCAGCATTTCTCTTTCGGACTTAGATGATCCTGTCGTCCCGACTTTTTTACGATCGGATAAAACAATGTTTAGGGCCATTCTTAACAGTCCTTTTGCCATTTGTGATTTTTTGAGCAGAATATACAACCATCCTGACAACCCTATCAACAATATGACGGCCAAACTCCATATCCATCTGATCAACGTGGTGTTTCTGTCTTTCTGACGCGCAGCCTCACGCTCATGCTTTGAATAATTGTAGTGTGAGAGCTGTATTATGGACGCCTGAGCTTCGTGTCCGTGGTAATGGCGTTCTGTCGAACTTGCCAAACTGTCGGCATATCGCCTTAAATCATCGGTCCCGACATAATCTTTGAGACGATGATCCGTGAGAATACGGTACGCGCTGCGCTTGTCATTATTGCCGAAATCTCCATCTGTTACTGTCCGGGCAAAGCGGTAGGCTGAATCCGGGATCCCTGCTTCAAGATATATGTCGGCGGCATACGTCATGCATAAACCTTTGTCTGGACTATATATTTTATCCGGCAAGTCACGGATAATAGCTAATGCTTCAGGATAATCGCGGCGTTTGAAACAGGTTATTGACTGGAGCAGCCTTAAAGTCGGCCGGATACTGGCAGGTAGCTCAAATGGTTGAAGGCTGATACTGTCCAGATACATTTGAGCCCTACTGATACTATCCTTTTTCAGCCACATGTCGCAAAGACTCATGTAGTCGTAAACAGCTCCGAGGGTGTCCCCTGTCGATAAGCTTGCATCTATTGATTTAAGGTAACAGTCTTCAGCCTGAGCTGACAGTTTCAATTCTCTCAGCAGATTCCCGGTCTGGCTTAATATATTGCCTCGCAGTATGTCGTTGTCCGCCGGCAGGGAGTCGAGTGCGTTCTGGAAGTAGCGGAGGGCGGTGGGGTAGTCGCCGAGGTCGGAGTAGACGCGGCCGGCGTAGTAGAGGGCCTCGGGATGGCGGTCGGTGCCCTTGAACCAGGCGGCGGCGTCGAGTATGAGACTGTCGGAGGTGTGGGCGATATACGCCTTGTCGGCGGCCTTGACGCTGAGGAGGTCGCGGAAGTGGCGGTCGGTCTCTGAGAGGCCGGCGGAGGGGAGCGAGTCGAGCAGGCGGAGCGCCGCGCGCGGGT
>CALHWU010000106.1 GCA_938039795.1 uncultured Muribaculaceae bacterium | reverse complement strand
TGCAGACGGATATAGCGAGCCTGCGGCTGATCCTTGAAGATGAATTCCTTGTCAAGTCCGTTGCGTTCCCAGCGGAAGGAGTCGACCGGAGTCCAGTGCTGCTTGTCTAGGCTTATGGCTACGTTGCCGGCGAGGATGGTGCCGTTGCCGCCATCCTTGCGCGGGAGATAGCGCAGACGGTCGAGGGTGTTGACTCCCATCAGGTCGATGACGAGATTCATCGGCAGGGCGTCGGCGCGGTAGCGCGAATGCATCATGTCGCCGCTTTCGGCGAAGTCGAAGAGACGGCTTACCTCGAAGCCGGGCTGTATCTCCTTGTCGGCTTCGCCGCGGATGCCGCGTATGGCGAATTCAAGCGGGTTGGACTTCGTGGTGGCGCTTATCTCTGTCCAGGGGCCGGCTCCGTCGGCATTGATGGCGCGCACCTGCATGGTGTAGGGCGTCTCGGCTGTCAGATCGGCAAACGGGAGCGACAGCTGGCGGATGTTGGAGTAGAGCAGCGAGTCAAACATGATCTCGTAGGCGTCGGCTCCCTCCACGGCTTTCCATACGGGCGCGAGAGTGTAGGCGCCGATGGAGTCGGCGGGGAATGATGCTTCGGGAGCGGAGAGCTGTCCGTGCGACGAGAGCAGGCTGTTAGCGTGGTCAAACCGGAATCCGTCGACTGTGACCGTCACTGCGTTGCTGTTGACATCGACGGGGGCGGTCCTTACCATGATCTGCGGGTTTTTGACGGCCGAGAATGCCGCAGCCGGAGTGCCCGGAGTGGAGAATCGGTTGAGCTGGGGGGCTGCCACGTAGATCCATGCATCTGTGGCGGCGGCGAATGCTTCGGGCGATGTGGCTTCGGTGAGCTTCACTTTGCGACGGCCTACAGTGGCTGTCACTTTCGATGGTTTTGCAGTGGCGTTGATCACCAGTTGGGTCGATTTCATCGGGTCATATCCGTTGAATGAGCCCTGCGAGGGATCGATGGTGACTGTGAGTCGGCCCGACTTGGTGAGATCCGAAACGATATGGGTGGTCACGGCCTCGCCGCTGCGGTAAAGCTCGGTGGTGCCGTCGTCGTCATACTCGGTCATTTCGGAGCGTCCGTAGGGATAGATCTCATAGATGCGCTTCGTGCGGTCGATCTCCGAGGGGTTGTTCGACGGATTGGCCATAGGTATGATGGCTCCGGCACGGACAAACACGGGGAGTTTCCATATCGGGGCGGGGAATGAGTTGAGCACGCGGCCACCTTCGTAGCTCTGTCCGTCGAAGTAGTCGATCCATCGTCCGCGCGGCAGGAAGATGCCGTGGCGTATGTCGTTGCCGAGTGAGTCGGATGCCACTGATTCGTATATCGGAGCCACGAGGAAGTCGGGGCCGTAGAGATACTGGTAGCGTGTGGCGGCCGAGAGCGTGTGGCGGTCGGGATATTCGAGCATCATGGCGCGGATGAGCGGCTTGCCGTCGACAGCCTCGCGGGCGTAGGTGTAGGCGTAGGGGAGAAGCTCGGATTTAAGCTTCAGGTAGTTGCGGTTGATGGATGCGGCGGGTTCGCCGAGTGCGTGGGGATATTTCTCGTTTGATCCCCAGCCGTCCATGTTGAGCTGCATGGGCGAGAATGTCTTCCACTGGAAGTCGCGGATGTTGACCTGCGGGTTGCGTCCGCCGAATATGCCGTCCATGTCGGAAGTGATGTTGGGCTGTCCGGAGAGACCGGAGCCGATGTAGGTCGGGATGTGGAAGCGGATGTATTCCCATTCGCCGCCCACCTGGTCGCCGCTCCATATGCCGGCATAGCGCTGGGTGCCGGCCCATCCGTCGAGCGAGATGATGAAGGGACGGGCGTTGGCCCCGTAATAGGGCATGATCTGACCGACATCGGCCACTCCGTTGAGGCCGAACGAATATCCGGCGCCGACCCATGCCACGTCGGTCTTGAGCACGCGCACTCCGGCGTCGCGCACCTCACGGACGATGTCGCGCTGCAGCAGTGCGGGGATCCCCTCTTTGGGATGCAGGTCGCTCTGCGTCCAGAGGCCTATCTCCACGCCCTTGGAGCGGGCGTATTCGCCCAGCTGGCGCAGATTCTCTACGTTGCCGGTCAGAGAGTCGGTCTGTCCGTAGCCGGCACCGTATCCGTCGTTGGGCAGGAGCCATCCGAGGGGCATGTCGTGGGCGGCATAGCGGTCGATGACGGCACGGGCGGAGAACTGATAGTTGCCCTTCTCGCCGTTGAGACTCTCGCGGATTCCTCCGTTGTCGCGCTGGCTCTCGCGGTAGCGCACGCCGTCTTCGAACATGATCCCCTTGCCGGTGGTGTCGGGGGTCCAGTAGTCGCGGTTGTAGGCGTTGAGATGGCCCTCGTAGAATCCGAATTTAGGCAGCAGCACCGGATTGCCGGTGAGCTGATAGAAGTCGGCGAGAAGCTCCGCCGGAGTCTCGTCGACCATGATGAATATGTCGATCCATGGCGTCTGATGCGTGAGACTCACCGTGCCGGGCGCCTTGGCGCCGAAGTCGTAGGAGCCTTTGGCAAACGTGTGCCACATCACTCCGTAGCCGTCGGTGCTCCAGTAGAAGGGGGTCGGGGAGGCAACTCCTCCGTCGGTCCATGAATTCTGGTTTTCGATGGCTATGCGGCGCCCCTTGTGGGAGAAACGGCCGTTCTGCACTCCTCCGCCGTAGAAATATTCGCCCTTGTTTTCGCCGAGCGTTACGGTCGACGAACCTTTAGCGAATTCCATAGGCCCGGTCTGTCGGGCCACGGTTTTGCCGCTGCGGCGGTCGGTTACGGTCATCAGTCCGTCGGCCTTGCCGAATTCAAGGCTGACGGCCGGAGAACTGACAAGGAAATGATCACCTTGGTCGGCCACTGAAATGCTTCCCGGCTGCCGGCGCGGATTGTCCGTCAGGATTTCGGCGGGGGGATTGGCCTTGGGATTGCGTATTATGCCTCCCTTTGGATCATAGAAGAGCCGGAAAATCTCCGGGCCGTAAAAGTCGACGGTCATACGGCTGCCGTCGGTGAGCTGCAGCTCGGCTGTGGTGGGATTGAGCAGTGAAGCTTTTTTCACTCCCGGGCCAGCGTCAGCTGCAATGACGCATAGCAATGCGGCCATTGCTGTGAGTAGTCGTTTCATGTGGATTGGTTATTTTAAGGGTTCAATTACCAAAATTAATGATTTTTCCTGGAATATCTTATGAGCGTGGAGATTTTTCATTCATCGTCATCGCGGGGGACGGCGCCGATGCCTATGCCGAAGAGGGCGAAGTCGAACCATACGGGGTCGTCGGGGCGGCGTCGGCGCAGAAGCGATGTCAGCTCGATGACGGTGCGGCGGTCGTTGGCCCGGCGGTCGATGAGGCCGAGCTGACGGGCTGTGTTGCCCACATGGACGTCGAGCGGTATGAAGAGCTGCGAGGGCCTGAGCGCCTTCCACATGCCGAGATCGACGATGCCGTCGTCCCTGACGAGCCATCGCAGAGCCATGTTGATGCGTTTGAGGGCTGTCGCCTTGAGGTTGAGAGGAAGGCAGCGCGAGTCGTCGCAGCCGCCGTTGGCCTCGCGCAGCTCGTTGTTGAGAGCCTCGACCAGATGCCATGATGGGGCCTCTGCTGCTGTGGCGCCGCAGGCACGGGCGAAATCCTCAAGGGTGGCGTGGCGCGAGTAGACGCGGTGCAAACCGCGGAGGAAGTGGCGCAGGTTGCGGTTGAAAAACGTCCGGTGGATGTTTCCGTCGGGCAGATCCTCGTAGGCCTGCTCCATCACGTAGGCGTGAGGGTCGTGTCCCATCAGGGCGAGCATGCGGTCGCAGTCGCGGCATATCATGCGGCGGTTGCCCCAGGCGATCGTGGCTGAAAGCAGGGAGGCTATCTCGGCGTCGGGTTGCGACGTGAAGCGCCGCGGAAACTGCACCGGGTCATCGGCTATGAAGGCCGGGGAATTTATGCGCCGGGCCTCCTCTTCAAGAAGCGTCCAGGTGTCTTCGGAAATATTGTCGATCATGGATGCAAAGTTACGAAACGTCGGCTGACGTTGCAATAACCGGATGACAATCGTGTCTCCCCGCGACGAACATTATGGAGCGTACAGGCGTTGTGAGTGATGTGAAGGCTGATAAGAAATATGAGGAATCGGCGCTGAAGCGCATGTCGCTGGCCGGAATGCTGGTCGCCGTCGGCATCGTGTTCGGCGATATAGGCACGTCGCCGCTGTATGTGATGAAAGCCATAGCCGGGGTAAATCCCGGTTTTGACAGCGATTACATCATCGGGGCGATATCGTGCGTCATATGGACGCTGACGCTGCAGACCACCGTCAAATACGTAGCGATAGCACTGCGGGCCGACAACAACGGCGAGGGAGGGATACTTGCGCTTTTCGCGCTGCTGCGCAGGCTCCCGAAGCGATGGCTCTACGTGGTGGCGGCTGTCGGCGCCGCGATGCTTACGGCCGACGGCGTAATCACGCCGGCCATCACGGTGACGTCGGCGGTCGAGGGACTGCGACTTGTGGCACCGTCGGTGCCGGTACTTCCGGTAGTGGTGGTCGTGATACTGCTCATATTCATGATGCAGCGGGTGGGCACAGGGCGGATCGGCCGCTGTTTCGGGCCGTTCATGCTCGTGTGGTTTCTGATGCTGGGAGTGATCGGCGTGGTCAATATTCCGGCGTGCACGTCAGTGCTCAAAGCGTTCAATCCGTGGTATGCCGTGAAGCTGCTTGTGTCGAGCCCGTCGTGGTTTCTGATCATGGGGGCGGTGTTTCTATGCACTACCGGGGCGGAAGCACTGTATTCCGATCTGGGCCATTGCGGCCGGCGCAATATCACAGCGAGCTGGGTGTTTGTAAAGGTTATGCTGATACTCAACTATCTCGGCCAGGGAGCATGGATGATCACCCACGGGGCCGAAGCGTCGGGGGAACAAATCCCTTCTATGGCGTCATGCCGGAGTGGATGATATTGCCCGGCATAGTCATGTCGACCGGTGCGGCGGTCATAGCGAGCCAGGCGCTTCTCAGCGGCTCGTTCACGATTTTTTCGGAGGCTATCAGCCTCGGATTCTGGCCCCGGCTCAGGATCAGTTATCCGTCGGCCGAGAAAGGGCAGCTCTACGTGTCGTCGGTCAACTGGTGTCTGCTGGCCGGATCTCTTCTGACGGTGATGATGTTCCGCGATTCCTCCCATATGGAGGCTGCCTACGGGCTGGCCGTGACCATCGCCATGCTCACCACCACGCTGCTTCTCGCTTTCTGGCTGCACTCGAGAGGCGTCAACATGATTGTGACGGCGGCATTCTTTATATTCTTCACCGCCATCGAGGGAACGTTTTTTCTGGCCAACCTGTCGAAATTCGCACATGGAGGCTGGTACAGTCTGCTGATCGCGGCTGTTGTAGCCGCAATCATGATCATCTGGCGCAATTCGACGCGCCGGAGAGCGACATTCATCGAATACCGGCGCATGAGCGAATGTGCCGCCACGATAACCGCTATCAGCGCCGACCGCGAGATCCCGAAATATGCCTCCAATCTGGTGTATCTGAGCCGGTCGGGTGATCCGTCGCTGGTAGAGAGCAAACTGGTGTATTCGATCGTCAACAAGCAGCCCAAACGGGCCGATCACTACTGGTTCGTGCATATCGACAGCGTAGACTGTCCCGACGAACTGAGCTATTCGGTCAAGGTGATCGTGCCACAGAAAATATATTCAGTGACAATGCATCTCGGCTTCCGGGTGGCCCCGCGGGTGAGCGTCTATCTGCGGCAGATCGTGGAGGATCTGACGGCGGCGGGAGAGCTTGACCTCCGGAGCGGGTATCCGTCGCTGAGGCGGGAGGGTATACCCGGTGATTTCAGATTTATCATCCTCCACCGGCTCTTCTCGCCGACAAGCAATTGCAGCGGCGCGACGGCTCTGCTGATGCGGCTGCACGATCTGCTGCGCCATATAGGCATCTCCGACACCAAGGCCTATGGCCTCGATACGAGCGTGGTGACATCAGAGACCGTGCCGCTGATCATCAACACCTCCTCGGCCCGGCGCATTGTAATGGAGCGTCGAGGGGAGTCCGGTGGTTCAGTGGATCGGAAAGGGGAGTACCAGGAACAGGAGAGAGTAGAGCAATAGGAGCATGGCCGTCATGCCCAGCAGCGGAGTCAGTCGCGAGCCTTTGCGGCGGGTCATCATCCAGGCGATGGCGCCTGCAGCCGCTGCGAGCAGCGGGGGAACGGTCGGCATACCGGCATCAGCCCACTGGGGATAGACGAGTCCGAAAGCCACGAAGGCGTTGATGAAGTAGAGCCATGGCATCGCTTTCGGGCCGAGGATGACCGCCAGAGTGTGCTTGCCTACGGAGCGGTCGTCGGCGGCATCGCGGTAGTTGTTTACGATCAGTACGTTGGCGGCGAGAAGTCCGACGGCTATGCCGCCGAGTATCACCTCGGCAGAACATTGCCTCGTCTGAAGCCATGCCGTCAGCCCTACAGGTATTACTCCGAAAAAGATGATGACAGCCACTTCGCCAAGACCGTGGCGCGACAGCGGCCAGGGGCCGGTGCTGTAGGCTACGGCGGCTACGGCTATTGCTATGCCGAGCGGTATCAGCCAAAGGCCGCCGATGGGCACGAGAGCCAGTCCGACGAGGCATGCCAGGGCGAGGGTGCCGATGGTGGCCCCGAGCATGGCGTGGGGAGTGATGTCGCCCTCTGTGACCCCTCGGCGGGGGCCTTCACGGCCCGGGCGGTCGAGCCCGGCGGTAAAGTCGAAGTATTCGTTGGCGAAGTTTGACGCTATCTGTGCCAGAAGAGCGAACAGGAGGCATAGCGTGAATGGTATCCATGCGAAATCGCCGGCATGGACGGCATAGGCTGTGCCGGTGATGACTCCGGCCACCGATACCGGAAGAGTGCGGAGGCGCATGGCCTCTATCCAGGGCGAAGTGCGGTTCATTGTCGGGTTGTTGATGCTGTAGGGTCGATTTCCGACGGGTTCTCAATGCCGAAGCACCGCATGACTGCAAACCTTATGCGCCTGGCCGGAGCCTTTTCCTGACGGAGCAGGGCTATGATGGCCCTGACATAGTCATCCTTGTTGCCGAGGCCGCACAGGCCGGCCACGTTTGATCCGGGCACCATCGACTTCTGGTTGTAGACTTTGAGCACCGAACGGTAATCGCCAGTGTCGAGGTAGCGCCGGAAGTCGCGGCAGAATTTTTCGTAGAGTCCCCGCGGATTGAGCTCGTCGACGAGTGAGTTGATGTGCTGCTCAAACATGTTGATATTGGTGAAGCGTCCGTCGATACGGTATTCGACAGTGCGTTTCACCCGGTGGCGCGTATGCAGGAGGGCCTGCTGGCGAAGATCGGTGCGGAACATCGTGAACACGGCGTGGCGCACCTTTTCAAACACGCGGTTCTCGTCCTTGCCGCGGCTTGATGCCACCGCCCGGATGACATCCTCAAGCATGAGGATGTTTTCTATCTCGGCCACGTCGGGCACCATGATCTTGCGCTTGCGCAGATATTCCACCTCCTTGTCGTCGCGCCGGTCGCGGTCGACAATGCCGTGGGAGTCCATGTGGCGGAAAGCGGTCAGATCGTTGAAAGAGCGGGTGGCTTCGATGACCTTATTGCAGCTGCCGAGCGACTTGACGGTGTAGGCCTTGAATATCAGCGGATATAGTTTGGCGTCGATGGAGTGAATGCCGTCGCCCTCGATGAAGAGCACCGGTTTGCGGGCTCCGATGATGGCCATGTAGATCTCGTCTGAGAGGCCCTGACGGGAGGTCAGGAGGTCATAGTCCCAGGTAGTGCTGACGGGGTTGTAGTCTCGGACCCATACGACTGTGGCGTCGGTGCGCGACGAGGCGAATTCGAGGTCGTGGGTGGTGTAGACAAACATGCAGTCGGGACGCATGGCCTCGACCATGTTCCACAGCGCCTGCATTACCGACGGGTGCAGGAACATCTCGGGCGAGTCGACGAATACGGCGGCTCCTGCGGGCGCATAAAGCACTGCTCCGAGATAATATATTGCGGCTTTCTCTCCGTTGCTGAGCTTGAGCGCCGAGTAGCCGGCGGCATTTTCTGATTCGGGGCGGCTGAACAGGAAGCGGCCTGACTCGATGAGGATGTTGTTGCCGGGGAAGATCTCTTTCCAGGCCTTTATAAGGAGGTCGATGCGGGTCGGTTGCAACGTGGTGGCCTGATCCGACTCTCTCGCGACTTTGTAGGCTATGAGGTTGAGCATCTCGTCGTGCATGAGCAGCGCCAGCAGGCGGTCGAGCTCCGTATCGGCTGCAGGCCGGAGTGTGGCGGGGCCGTAAGCGGCCTCGAAAAGCCTGTCGATGCCGGTGGGCGTATCGGGGTGGCCGAAGAGCGCCGTCAGCGCCGACATGGTGAATGTGCGGTCGCCCAGATCTTCGGCGAGACGGGCCGTGAAACGCGATTTTCCGGCGCCGTTGGCTCCGATTATCACGAGCTGGCGCGTTGAGTCGGGTATGCGCAGCGGTTTTCCCTCGCGTCGCGGCGGCAGGGTGATCATGGCGCCGCGGTCGGTGTCGTTTTCGGTATTCATAGCAGTTGTCCCGCTCCTTCGCGGATGATTACTGGTGAATGCGAGTCGGTGAGATCTACGACGGTAGTCAGCGCTCCGGGCCGGGATCCGGCGTCGATGAGCATGACTATGGGCGATCGGTCGCCATAGCCGACAGCCACCTCGTCGGGCTCGCCCAGCGGCTCGCCGTCGGCGTCGGTGGCGGTCATGGAGAGGAGCGGGGCCCCTATGGCCTCGGCGATAGCCCGTGGTACCGGTGAGTCGGGTATGCGGACGCCTACCGACTTGCGCCCTTTGAATATTTTAGGCAGCTCCGTGGATGCCGGCAGGATGAATGTGAACGGCCCGGGAAGATTTGCCCGGAGTATGCGGAAAGCCGCGTTGTCGATACGGGCATAGGCGGCAGCCTGCGACATGTCGGCGCAGATGACCGACAGTGTCTGACGCCTCGGGTCGATCCCTTTGAGGCGGCACAGCTCTTCGATCGACGACTGCCGCAAGGCGTGGCAGCCGATGGCATAGTTGACGTCGGTAGGATATGCTATAAGCCCCCCTTCGTCGAGCAGTGAGGCGGCCCGGTCGATGACTTTGGCGTTGATGTTTGAGTCGAAAACTCTGTCGATTATCATAGGCTCGGGCGCTGTCGGGTCGGGATGGTTGTCGGCCCTGCGCCCTGGCGGCAAATATACGCAAAAAA